>CAZYXQ010000084.1:0-4395 GCA_964651235.1 uncultured Gammaproteobacteria bacterium | reverse complement strand
GTACGATAATAACCAAATATGCACATAGGAAGCCGAAAAGAAGCAATCGTAATTTGGTCATAGCTTACCTGTTGAGCGCATATTTCAAATTCTCAAAAAATATCGGCTGCGATTTTTTTGTCAGCTTCATTAAGGCACTCTGAGATGATGCAAACTGAAGGGAACTTACCCGAGAAAGTTCCTTTTCAAGCTGAATGTTTTCTTCGCTGAGTATCGTAATATCGTGCTCAAATTTATTGAGTTCCTCTCCCAACCGCATGCAAGAAACAAATATGTATAAATTTAATCCAATAAGGATAATAAAAACCGGTATAAACAACTGTTTTAGTTTGGTTATGAACAATAACATATTCTCAGTTTTGCTGATCTTTCAAATGATAACTTCCTATCTCCTTTGACTACGTGTTTTGTTTTTTGGATAAGATTGTTTTTTTGTATAAACTGTTTTACGATACGATCTTCAAGTGAATGGAAACTAATAACCAAAATCATCCCTTTTTTGTTCAAAATGTTTAAACTTCCCTCCAAACCATTTATCAAATGGTTAAATTCATCGTTTACCTCTATTCGCAGAGCTTGATACATCCGTGCGTATGTTTTTCCGGCATTTTTCCCCATTACTTTTTCAATTGTTTTATTCAAATCTCCCACGGTTTTATACTTTCTTGACTTTCTTTGAAGTACAACTGCCTCTGCTAAATCAGCTGCTTTAATTTCTTCCGAATTTAACGCTATCATTTGATATAGTTTCTCTTTGGAATATGTATTTAAAATCTGATATGCGGTTATCGTACCGCTGTCATCATCTAGCCTCATATCGAGCAATTCATCGGCGTTTCTGTATGAAAAACCGCGTCTTTTTTCTGAAAGTTGCGCCCATGATAAACCTAAATCAAATATCACTCCGTCAACCGGATAAAAATGATGAGCTTTTGCGATTTTTTCAATTTCGCTATAATTTCCATGTTCCAGGATAAGATGCGGGCTCACAAGTGTTTCTTTTAACTTCTTTATCTGATTGTTATCCCGATCTATGCCGAGAACTATTCCCCCCAAATCCAGTATTGCTTTTGTGTGACCACCCTCACCCACTGTCGCATCGATATACAAACCATCTTTCTTGACGTGTAAACCGGTTATAATTTCTTGTAAAAGAACAGGGGTATGCATAATTATGACGCTTTTTCTTTAATGTACTTATTCCACGTTGATAAACTCCAGATCTCAAAATGATCGCCCACTCCCACAATAATTACTTTTTCCTGAAGATTTCCGAATTCTAACAATGTTCTCGGTATTACAAATCTTCCCTGTTCATCAATTTCCAAAAATACTGCGGAAGAGAATAAGAATCTCCTTTTATCTAGCATTTCTTTTTCAAGTAAAGAAACATCAAGAAGTGTTTTTGCTCTCTTTTCCCAATCTTCCTTATCATAACCAGCTAAACATGAATCAAATCCCTTAGTAAGAACAAATGTATTACCCTTTAATAATTCTCGAATCTTTTTTGGAAGAACAATACGGCCGGGAGCGGTAAATGATACTTGATATTCACCAAAAAACACCATATATAACCATTTAACACCATTTATCGGTCCGTGTCAAGAGAAATTATATGGGTTTAAACGGAGAGAAAAATGGAAATTACTGTATAATAGAAAAAAGTATGGAACGGTTTATAAAAAAAACACAGAAACTTCTTTTTTCTCAGCAGGGCGGTATATTTTCATCTGCGTTAATCATTTCATCCATGATTGTTGTATCAAGATTTTTCGGATTTCTCCGATATAGGATTCTGGCGGGATATTTTACAAAAAGTGAACTTGATATTTTTTTTGCTTCGTTTCGAATCCCCGATCTCATCTTTGAAATACTTATTACGGGAGCTTTGACTTCATCATTTATACCCATATTTATCAAGTATCAAAAAGATAAAGAAACTCTTGATAAAAATATATCATCGATATTCAATATACTTTCTTTTGTCCTTTTTGCTTTTGTGATACTACTTTTTGTCACCCTGCCATTCATTATTCCCCTGATAACTCCCGGGTTCAAAGGGGAAAAACTTGAGTTGATAATTTTTTATTCCCGTTTTTTACTTCTCAGTCAGCTTCCGTTTCTCGTTGCCGGAAATTTTCTTACCGGTATTGCTCAAGCGCGCAAAACGTTCTTAGTGACAGCGGCTGCACCGATCATATATAATCTTACCGTTATTGTTGGAACAGTGCTTTTTACAAAACATCTGGGTCTTTTTGCTCCGATTCTGGGAGTATCGGTAGGGGCACTTCTTTTTTTTCTGGTACAACTTCCTGTTCTTCTGTCATTTCCAATAAGCTATAAACTAATTGTCGAACCAACGGCAGGAGTTATTGAGTTTTTTCGCATGATTGGTCCACGCATATTGACTATTATTATTACTCAGATTGATGCAACAATTGATCTTTCACTTACCTCATTACTGGGACCCGGATCCTATACCATCTTCTATTTGGCTCAGCATCTACAACTTCTTCCTGTCTCAGTAATCGGTATTGCCTTTGGCCAGGCATCACTCCCTTATCTATCAGAATTATTTGAGGGTAATAAAGTTGAAGAATTTAAAAAACTAATCATTGATTCAATTTTGAATCTCTTTTTCTTCACTATCCCCATAATGGTCTTTTTCATTTTTGCGCGCACTCCCCTTGTTCGTATTTTCTTTGGTGGAGAAAAATTTGATTGGGATGCAACCGTACAGACTGCTTTTACATTATCGTATTTTTCGCTTTCAATACCGCTTCATGCAATATATTACTTTTTAACACGATGTTTTTATGCATTCAGGGATACAAAAACACCTTTTATTACTAGTCTACTATCAATTTTTATCAATACCGCATTAAGTCTCCTATTTATCCTTGTTTTACATCTTCCTATCTGGTCGCTCGCCATATCATTCTCAGTTTCAGTTGCTCTTAATTCAATCCTTTTGTTTATGATTCTCTCGAATCGTCTTGGTTCTTTTAATCTAACGTTTATTATAAAGGAAACTTTAAAAATGTTGATAAGTTCTCTTGCCGCATCGCCCGCAGTATATTATTTTATTAAGCTTATGGACAATCTTATCCTTGATACAAGCCGGACGATTAATGTGTTTTTACTTCTCATGTTGAGTTCGCTTTTATATTTTTTGTTATACTTGACTTTGTCTTGGTTTTTCAACGTTAAAGCTCTCTATGCGATTACTCAACTTATCTTAAAAGCGCGCAATTTCCAGAAAAAAATTATCGAAATCACCTCATATGAGTAATACACATAACCAAAACACAAACGTGTCGGTTATAAAATCCATACAAAAAAAACTTTTAGGAAAAAAACTCGCCTATCATGAGATCTATACTTTAATGGATGAAATTGCACATGAAAGACTCAGTGATATTTTAACGACTTATTTTGTTGCTTCTTCATTCAAAGAAGGATTTACCAAAGAAGAGTTGTATCATTTCACAAAGGCAATGGTTGAAACCGGAAAAAGACTTCAGTTTAAAGGAATAGTTGCAGATAAACACTCAATCGGCGGATTGCCAGGTACAAGAGCATCGATGATAATTGTACCGATTGTTATCAGTGCCGGGTTTAAATGCCCCAAAATATCATCCCGCGCCATCACTTCTCCAGCCGGAACGGCTGACGCAATGGAGGTATTGTGTAAAGTTGAGTTCAGTCCATCCGATCTGGAAGATATTGTAGAAACAGTCGGTGGATGTATCTCTTGGAATGGTCATCTTGGAATAGCACCCGCAGATGATATCATCATACGTGTTGAAGAGCCTCTTTCTTTTGAATCATTTGATAAGGTTATCGTTTCAATTATGGCCAAACATGTGGCTGTTGGTTCAACACATCTGATACTTGATCTACCCTACGGGTCCTCTATGAAGATAAGACATATTGAAGATGCAAAGAAAATATTATTAAAATTTCAGACCCTAGGAAAACGGTTTGGGATCAAAATAGTTGGAAACATCTCAGCAACACATGAACCTGCAGGAAACGGAATCGGACCTGCACTTGAAGCAAGAGATGTCCTCTTGGTCCTTGAACAACAGCCCAATCGACCTGTCCAACTTGAAGAAAGAGCTCTTCATATTGCCGGAATGCTTTTAGATCTCTGTTATAAAGAAAAAAAAATACAAAAAGACGGATATAAGGAGGCACAGGAAATTCTTCAAAGTGGAAAAGCATTAAGCAAGTTTAAAGAAATTATCCACGCACAAAAAGGAGATTACCGTATAACGTCAGCATCACTCTCTATACCTTCAAAGAAAAAAGTTATTAAAGGCTCACAAAACGGTAAGATTATGCGGGTAAACAATTATAACGTTACAAGCATTGCAAAGCTTTTAGGTGCTC
>CAZYXQ010000083.1:0-4418 GCA_964651235.1 uncultured Gammaproteobacteria bacterium | reverse complement strand
GAAAAAGTAAAGGCTCTTGTTATTGATTCGTTTTTTGGCGGACTTCCAAAAGACGGACAACCAACAAGAAGTGAATATTTTATTGAAGGCACAGAACCGAAAGAAGTGTCTTCATTTTATAAAAAACAAAAAATCAGTAAATCAAACGGTAAACTGGCAAATGATATTGAGATAAAATCAGGAAATTATGACGAAAAAGATTGTTATGTGGTTAAAGAAAACGATCCCATTGCAGTTGACGGAAAAAACTACTGGCAGGAAGCTATCGATACATGGGCAAGAGAACAATCTGATGACAAGTGGAAATGCCCTACTGATGTTTCAGATAATAAATCAGAAGATGTTATTGTATCAATAAAAACGCCGGCCGACCGTTCTACGATACAGGGAAAGGAAATTGTAGTTAAAGCAAAAATTACATCTCTTACTCCATTAAAAAATGTTAAGGTTTATATAAATAATAACGAAGTTAAAAACTACAACGAAGATAAAAAAGATATCGATGAAACGTTTAAAGATTATTCAGACAATGTGTACGAGGTCAAAGTACGCGCTACTAACGAGAAAGACAAAACCGGTGAATCAGCTATTAAATTTGGGTTGAATAAACCCTGGGATTATACCGAACCAACTGCATCACCAACATCATCACCGTCACCAACTACTGAACCTTCACCAACAGGAACGTGACTTCATTACTTAAGTAATATGTTAAGTTCTTCTTTAGCTTCTTTTTCGCTTAAATTGCGTGTATGATCAGAGAAATAAAATCGTAACGTAACTTTGTTCTGAAACACATCGATAAGCTCAAGTTTACTCAATAACTTTGATCTGCCGATCATACGACTATATATATGCTCATACGGATGATTTTCGTCAATAGTAAACGTATGATCGAGTTTTACAACCGCATATGGGTGAAGGGGTATATAGCGGGACATGGATGAGGCGTAAGAAATAAGTTGTTCGAAATTAATTTCCATACAGAATACTGGAGTTTTCAAGTTATTTTTAGCTTGAACAATGGTATTTATTTGTCCGAGAGATCCAATTTTTTTTCCTTTAATGACGATATCCGCCTGCATTTTCTTCATATACAAAATATTACTACTTGGAATAAACTTTGCATGTTCAATATTTAATTCCCTCAACAGAGCTTCTGCTATGCCTTTTAGATCAGAAAATGAAGTAGTAATTCCTAAAGACAGAGTATATGTTTCAGTAGGTAAATTGTTTTGTTCTGGTTTGTATATTTTTGCAATTTCGAAAAATCGTAATGTATCCCTTCTCCCTTCGTTTTGTTTGATATTTTTCAATAATGACGGAATGAGAGAGATTCGTAAATATTTTATTTCCGCAGACATTACATTTGAAAGACAGAGATGATCTTTTGGATCAAAATCGACAGATCTTATCATCTCCTCAGAAATCATAGAATAATTTAATACTTCATTCATTCCGACGTGTTTTAAGAACATTTTTACGCTATCCTGATAGACGAACAATCTTTCAAATGATTTAGGTTGAGGCACATAACGAGCGGGTGACAGTACATCGGGAAGATTATGGTACCCATATATACGTGCTACTTCTTCGACGATATCTTCAGGAATAGAAACATCATTTAATCTCCAGGACGGTACTTTAATCTGAAGAGCATTTTTGATTGTTTTGACTTCAAATCCAAGTTGCGTCAGAATATCGACAATTTGTTTTTCAGGAATTTCTATTCCGATCTTTTTGAAGATAAATTGGAAATCAGTATGGATAATGGTGGGTTTAGGTTCGGCCGAGTATATGTCGATAATAGTTCCTGCTACTTTACCCATCGCATACTTTATAAAATATCTAACTCCTTGATTTAATGCGAACCTAGCAAGATAAAAATCAGGGGACTTTTCGTTTAGAGTTGCAGCTTTTGTACGAATACCATATTTCATAGAACTTCTCCGTATTGATACAGGGTCATTTGATTCGATAAAAAAAATAATTCGTTTGGTATCAGGTGTTACTACGCTATTTGAGGTTCCCATTATACCGGGAAAATCTATTATTTTTCCTGTCCCGTCATCTATAATGATGTCTGAAGATGATAAAGTATATGTTTTATTATCAAGAGTTGTTATTTGCTCCCCTTTTTTTGCATGACGAACCAGGAGCGAGTGGGAATGAATCCGATCGTAATCAAATACATGTGTTGGATGACCGGTTTCCATCATAATATAGTTTGTAATATCAACCACATTATTCAATGCCCGTATGCCTGCATTTTCCAACCGTTTCGCAATGATCGGATCCGAAGGTAAAACAGAAATATGATCCATTACTACTGCAAGTATTCGCGAACAACACTTCTCTTCATCACTAATTTGTATCGGAAGTATAGTGTGCGGTTCCAGTTTTACTTCATCTTCTGTTGGAGCTACAAAACGTGAAGGAAGTTTAAATCGATTGAGAATTGTTGCTGCTTCTCTTGCTATACCTATTACTGAAGCACAATCTACTCTATTTGATGTTATTTCAATATCATAACTCCAGTCATTTTCTCCGATTTGTTCCACTTTCTCAACAGACGGACCACAGAGAGACAGAAATTTTTGAATTTCGTAAGGAGTAGCTTTTGTATCAAGATATTCTTGTAGCCAATGATGAGTAATTTTAATATTCATATTTGTTATTAGAATTGTTCAAGAAAGCGAATGTCCCCTCCGTAGTAACTTCTGATGTCATCAATTCCATATTTCATCATAATGATTCGTTCAATCCCAAATCCAAATGCCCAACCTGAATATTTGGATGAATCGATGTTTCCTGATTTAAGAACGTTTGGATGTACCATTCCGCTTCCTCCTAATTCAAGCCAACCTGATTTACACACTTTACATGGATTAGCCTTTACAGTCGAAGTACCCTTGCATACAGTACAGGTAACATCGACTTCAAAAGACGGTTCGGTAAAGCGAAAGTGATGCGGTCTTAATCTTGCTTCGATATCTTTTCCAAAATATTCTTTAACAAAATGAGTTAATGTTCCCTTTAAGTGAGTAATATTAATGTCGGTATCAATACAAAGACCCTCAAACTGAAAAAACATTGGAGTATGTGTAGCATCCCAGTTTGGCCGATATGTTTTAGCGATATTAATCATTCGTATAGGTGGGTTCTTAATCCTCCACATTTCTCTTACTTGACCTGAAGAAGTATGTGGGGTAAGCAGCATTTTACCGTATTCAGGATGAGGTGGTGCATCAATAAATGAGGTTTCAAAGTCATCTCGTGCCGCATGAGTTTTTGGCATATTAAGAGACTCAAATGAAAAAAATTCATATTCAACTTCCGGATAAGAGACTCGAATAAATCCGAGTTTCTCAAATATTCTGCTTATTTCACGTATTGCGAGCGTAACCAGATGGACACTTCCTTTTGGATAAGAAACTCCGGGAAGAGTAACATCGACAAAAGTATCGGCTGATTCGGAAGTTACAAACTGTTGTTTTTTAACCTTAATACCATTAATTATTTCTTTTTTATATTCGTTTATTTTAATACCATATTCTTTTTTCTGTACCGGTGGAACCGACTTCATTTCTTTAAGAAGTGTATTTACTATACCGTTTCTACCCAAATAACGGGTTTCAAGGTTATTAAGGTCATGTACTGTAGTAACTGATGCCAAATCCTTTAAAAAAATAGTACGTGAGTTAACAATTTCTTGCATGTTACATTATACCAAAGAAACAGAGGGGTTATTGTAACTGTTTTACGAGGTTTCCGAAAACATCAGGATGTTCAGAAGCCAACTGAGAAAGAATTTTTCGATCAAGTGATACGTTTTTAGTGTGCAATGTATGAATAAAAGAGCTATATGATAGACCAAATGATCTTAAAGCCGCGTTCATTCGTATTATCCACAACGTTCTAAAATTTCTTTTATTAATTTTTCTTCCATCATAAGCATACTGGCCAGCATGAAGTACAGCTTCTTTTGCCTTTTTAAATTGTTTATGTCTCGTCATCCAATATCCTTTTGCGAGTTTAAGTACTTTGTTGTGTTTTCTGCGCGTATGGACGCCTCCTTTTACTCTTACCATGTGATGATTATTTTAAACCTAGTAATTTTTTCATTTTTTTGCCGAATCTTCCTTTTATTTCGTGCATAAGTTTAATACGCCTTGTATTACGTTTGCCTTTAACTGCCCGTTTATGTCTTAATTTCTGTGATCTGTGCATTACTTTTCCCGTACTGGTAATTCGGAATCTTTTTGAGGCTCCTTTGTGTGTTTTCTGTTTAACTTTCATAGATATAGCGATAAAAGTAAATTATATAATAAAAATACTCTTCTGTAAAGAGAAGTTTCTTTATGAAATGTATTATCTAATTATTTTTTCTTTGCAACAACGGCTCTGAGCACCCTTCC
>CAZYXQ010000082.1:0-4517 GCA_964651235.1 uncultured Gammaproteobacteria bacterium | reverse complement strand
GTTGCAGGGCTTGAAAAAAAATATACTGTAATCTATGTTAAAATCCATTATCGAGAAAACGGCATAAGGGAAATAACAGTTAATTGACTTACTATAAATGATAATTTTGTCGATTGATACTTCATGTGATGAAACTTCGGTTGCAGTGACAGAAAATAGAAGAGTACTAGCGCAATCAATTTATTCACAGATTCTCATTCATAAAAAATGGGGAGGGGTAGTTCCTTCCTTGGCTAAAAGAGCGCATGAGGAACGAATAGATCTGGTAATCGAAGATACAATCTCAAAATTCACAGCATATAAAAATGTAAAAAACGGGTATAAACTCATAGACGCTGTAGCAGTTACCGTTGGTCCGGGACTTGCAATGGCTCTTGAAGTTGGGATTCAAAAGGCAAAAGAAATTTCCCTCAAGCATAATAAAAAAATTATTGAAGTAAATCATATTGAGGGACATATTTATTCCCCGTTTGTTGAAAACAGAAACGGCAATCCTAAAAGAGTGTTTACGTTTCCATATCTTGCCCTGGTTGTTTCAGGGGGACATACAGAACTTGTGTTATGGAAAGATCATTTAAGATATGAAATCCTAGGAAGAACACTTGACGATGCATCAGGGGAAGCGCTCGATAAAGCTTCCAAAATGCTCGGATTAGGATATCCCGGGGGTGCAGTCATAGAGCAGCTTGCCTCCCAGGTTCACAACGAAGATATGTATCGCTTTCCTCGGCCCATGATAAAAAGCAACGATCTCAATTTTTCTTTTTCAGGACTTAAAACATCTTTGTATTATTTTCTTAATAAGATGAAAGAAAAAGACAAACTCAATCACTTAAAGGAAATTGCAAGTTCGTTTCAAAATGCGGTGTTTGATGCAATACTCATTAAAACAGAAAAAGCAATTAAACAAACAGGGATAACGAAACTAACGGTTGGTGGTGGTGTGGTTGCAAATAAATACTTAAGATCTTTGTTAAGAAATCTAGTATCTTCATATAAGGGAACTGTTTTGTTCCCTCCTTATTCATATTTAACCGGAGATAACGCTGCAATGATAGGTGTGGTAGCGTATTATATGGCAATAGAAAACAAATATTCTTTCACTGAAACCATTGACCGGAAACCCCGTTTTTCTCTTTCATAAAAAGTGCTTGCAAAAATATACTTCAACTATTACAATAAATGTATATGTTGACATTAAGTAAACAATCTGACTATTCGCTTATTATAATTTCACAACTATTTCGAAAAAAAGAGTATGTTCCGTTATCTGAACTTATCAATAAGACAAATCTTCCTAAACGATTTTTAGCAAGAATTGCAGCTACGCTTGTATCAAGCAAACTGCTGATTAGTCGTGAAGGTCGGGTTGGAGGATATAAATTGGCTGAGAGAATACATGATATTACTCTATATGAGTTTCTTAGTATTTTTGAAAAAAAACTAGATTTTTTAAAGTGCATGGATCATGGATATAGTTGTACCTTTGAAAAAATTTGCACACATCAACACAAAGTGAAACTCAAATTAAATGACATTGTACTCACACAGTTAAAAAAGACCAGATTGATTGATATCTTCAGATAACATGTTGACAGTAAAAAATCTCTCAGTTTGGGTAAAAAATAAGAAAATACTTCACAATGTTTCTTATGTGTTCGATAAACCGGGAATATATGTATTAATGGGACCGAACGGGTCAGGTAAGTCAACCTTTGCATTAAGTCTCATGGGTCATACTGATTATACGATCGATGCTAAAACCCGTATTATCTATAATTTAAAACACCTGACAAAATTGTCTCCTGACAAGCGTGCAAAAAAAGGGATATTTCTGTCATTCCAGTCGCCACCGGTTTTGACAGGAGTAACGGTATTTCAACTCTTACGAATAGCTTTAGACGGGAAAATAGATCCTTATGAATTGTATCAGAGCATTTTGAAGCATTCGAAAAAACTTCAGATTTCAAAAGAAATACTGGACCGACCACTCCATGCAGGAGCCTCAGGAGGGGAGCGAAAAAAATTAGAAATGTTACAGGCAGGAATATTGAATCCCGGTGTTGTCATTTTTGATGAAATTGATACAGGAGTTGATGTCGATGCCATAAAAACATTTTCTGCCTATATAAAAGATAATTTTAAAAATAGCATTGTAATTTTCATCACTCATAATCTTCGAATATTCAGATATATAACTCCCTATAAGGTTCTGGTAATGAAAAAAGGAACAATTATTCGATCCGGCGGAATTGACCTTATCAAAACAATTGAGCAGAAGGGGTTTGAACCCTTATAGTCCATATGCAACAAAAAAAGGACATTGATATTTCCAGTAAATATGGTTTTTCTATGCCTACAAAACATCTTGTGAGCTCAGGAAAAGGGCTGACGAAGGAAACTGTTCAGCTTATTTCTCAATATAAAAAAGAGCCGTTGTTTATGCGTAAGTACCGACTGCATGCTTTTGAACAATACAAGTCAAAAAAACTTCCTACATGGGGGGTAGATCTATCGAAAATCGACTTTAATGATCTGACTTATTTTATCCGATCGACTGGTTCTCTTGTTTCGTCATGGAATGATCTCCCAAAAGAGATAAAAGAGACCTATGATCGTATTGGCGTACCGGAAGCAGAAAAAAAATTTTTAGCTGGGGTGAGTGCACAATATGAGTCTGAAGTAGTGTATGAACATGTACAGAAAGAGCTTAAAAAAAACGGTGTAATTTTTTGTGATATGGATACGGGATTACGCCGTTATCCCGACATCATAAAAAAATATTTTGGGACACTTGTGCCAAGTACGGACAATTTGTTTGCAGCATTAAATAGTTCTGTATGGTCTGGTGGTTCATTTGTTTATATCCCGGCTCATGTAAAGGTGAAATTACCCCTTCAGGCATATTTTCGGATGAATGCAGAACGGTTCGGACAATTTGAAAGAACACTTATCATTGCTGAAGAAGGATCGTTTGTGCATTACATTGAGGGTTGTACTGCACCGGTTTATACATCTCATTCCCTACATGCTGCGGTTGTCGAGATTTTTGTAAAAAAAAATGCACATGTTCGGTACACAACCGTTCAAAACTGGAGCAAAAATGTTTATAATCTGGTGACAAAAAGAGCGCAAGTTCAAGAAAAAGGAGCCATGGAGTGGGTTGACTGTAATTTAGGTAGCAAAGCTACAATGAAATATCCCGCGGTATATCTAACGGGAGAATATGCAAGAGGAGAGGTACTTTCTATTGCATACGCATCTAGTTCGCAACATCAGGATGCTGGTGCAAAAATGATTCACTTCGCTCCGCATACTACATCACGGATAATATCAAAATCAATTGCAAAGTCAGGGGGAAGAACTTCGTATAGAGGTTTGGTTCAGATGATGAAGGGGGCAGTTGACTCATCTTCTTATGTTTCCTGTGATGCATTACTTCTTGATGAGACTGCCCGTTCAGACACGTATCCTGTAATGAGGGTTAAAGAAAAAAAGTCCACGACACAACATGAGGCGACTGTTGAAAAAATTGGAGAAGAAAAAATCCAGTATCTTCAGAGTAGGGGTATATCAAAAACAGATGCAGAAGGACTGTTGGTAAACGGATTTATTCAACCCGTCTCAAAAGAAATTCCTTTGGAGTATTCCATCGAATTAAACAGATTAATCAATCTTGAGATGTCGGGGTCAGTTGGTTAAATGATACATATGAATTATTTATATATAAACTCCAACTGTGAAAAAAAAATACGGATAACCAGGCCGGAAAAATATATGATTATGCTTGAAAATGTATCTGGCAAGCTTGAGGTACAAATCGAATCAGAACATGCAGAAGTCGATATTTTGGGCATATATGACGGAAGGAACACTAATGCATATGAACTTTCAACTGTACAAAGACATATCGCGCCAGGTTCACGCTCGAATCTATGGATAAAGGGAGTGTTTGATGATTATTCCCGTTTCATTTATAACGGTTTGATTCAGATCGAACAAGGTGCTCATCAATCACATGCTTTTCAAAAAAACCAAAATCTGATTCTTTCTGACGAAGTAAGTGTTGTATCTAAACCTGATTTGGAAATTCTTGCAGATGATGTCTACTGTACTCACGCATCAACATCTGGCTCACTTCGAGAAAGTGACTTGTTTTATTACTATACACGCGGTTTAAACACCGCTGATGCAACTAAAAGCATTCTTTCGGGATTTTTAAACGAGATTTTTCTTTATATGTCCGATATTGGCTTAACTGATAAATTAAACTCATTAATCACATACAAACAATACTATGCTTGATATTTTAAAGATAAAACAAGATTTTCCTGTTCTTATAGTACATCCAGATTTGGTTTATCTTGATTCTACCGCTACATCACTTAAACCACAAATGGTAGTGGATGCTTTGAGATCGTATTACGAAGAATATTCAGCAAATATTTATCGAGGAGTATATCATCTCTCGGAAAAAGCAACCGCGGAATATGAAAAGACTCGTAAGTCTGTTGCAG
>CAZYXQ010000081.1:0-4795 GCA_964651235.1 uncultured Gammaproteobacteria bacterium | reverse complement strand
GTATTACAAAATCAACACCTAGCTCCTTTTCTTCCGGAAACCCGATCCCACAGTCCACGATCAATATATCCTTTAATTCATATCCGCTCATTTGATCAGTATCGTGCTCAGTTTTAAGTTTTGAATTTTGAGTTTTGACATATAACTCATATAGATACATGTTTTTCGTAACCCCGACCACTCCTCCCAACGGAACGAAACGAAGTTTAAAATTATTCATACGTTACAATGTGAAATAAGTAAAAAAGTAAACTCAAAGGTCAAAAATGAAACTTAAAAATCAAAAATAGTAATTTGTTTTTATTTCTTATTACCATTTAATTTGAGATTTGAATTTTAAATTTTGAGTTTAATTATTAAGAATAATTATATTGTTTATTATATCACTTGCTATACTTAAAGCATATGATACAGAAAGTGAAAAAAACGATACTGAAGACCCTTGAATCAGTCATGGATCCTGAGATCAATGTATCAATTGTCGATCTTGGTCTTGTATATGATTTGAAGGTTACAAAAGACAATACAGTTAACCTTACCATGACGCTTACATCGATGGGGTGTCCTCTGTTTGGTGTGATCGAAGAAGATATAAGGAAAAAAATTATGAAACTAGGGTTTAAAAAAAAAGATATTAAAATAAATCTGACTTTTGAACCTGCGTGGAGTATGAAACGTATTACTAAAAAAGGTAAGGCTATGATGGGTATATAACGAACTATTATTTAGATTATGAAAAAAGGAACTGTTTGGGATGACACATTTGAAACAGCTATCGAGACTGGTAAAACGATGGCAAAAACCGGTGCAAATCAAATAAAGGACACCTTTAATCCTTTTAGGATGATCGAAAATGTCTTTTCAAAGGGAGATTCAAAAACACCTGAGCAACTCATGAAGGAAAAAATGAAAGTGAAACAAGGACATACACCGCTTGATTTTGACAAACTGAATAAAAGCTACCAATCACAGGATGCACAAAAAACAAACGCTCTCAGAAACCGACTGTTTCAACTGGTACGATCTGGTGAGGAAAAAGTAAAACAGGAAAAACAGCAAAAAAAAGAGGAGGAAAAAAGACAAATTGCATATACAGAACACGAAAAAAGAAGACAGGAGGCTGAAAAAGCCAAGCAACAAGAAGCCTCAGCCGCTCCACAAGGAAAGGTCAGAAAAAGTATATTAGGGGGAGGAAGAAAAAAAGCCACTCCTGATACGGCTGAACTTAAACCGTCAAAAGGTAAACAATAACTCCCCAGACACAATTTTGACTTTATTTATATCCTATAGTATAATATACTATGGGACAAGAAATAAAATTGGGTATACGTGAAAAAGCTAAAACTACTCTAATACCACTTGTTGCCATCGGTATGCTTGGGGTTACCCAATTAGCTTGTAATTTTACTGAAGCAATTAATCTAGCAACCTCACCTGATCCGGGAGTTTCTTTCGGAAGAGGATTTGCCGGAATGATCGCTATCGAGCTTGAATGTGGAGCTGGAAAACTAATTGATTATGTACTGAATAAAACTACCAGTGGACCAAAGGGGTGTCTGGTATCACTGTTGCTGGCTATTCCTCCTATTGCAACTGGAGTATGTAGCATAGAATATCCTGCGGTCGGTTACATAGCTCTTGCACTTCCTGCTTTTGCTGCATTTTCCTATGGGCTCCAAAAAATACATGACGCAAAAGAATAATGTTATAATATGTCAACATACAATTCGTTCATGTATACGGGACGTAGTTCAGATGGTAGAACACACGGTTCGGGACCGTGAGGTCGTGGGTTCAAGTCCCACCGTCCCGACCCATTTTATATTGTAGCCATTTTTTCATAAGTAAATGCTCATTCATCCGCAGATTTGGTTCTTGTGTTTTTAAAAATGCCGCAAATCTCTGCGCTTCTTCTTCCCTTTGTTGAAATGCGTTCTGGATTGTCTCAATAGTTTTTTGCATGATAATCGGATCATTTGGATTTTCTACATCAACCACAAGACACTCAGCATCATGAGCCCATCGAGATAAAACCAATCTAACCACTTGATAGTTTCCCTCTGGTACTGTATCCGCGATATACTCATCGCCTTCAAAACCGTTATTGTAGTGTGCTAATAAACTGGGAATGATTACCGGTTTACGTATTGCCAGATGTTTTGTGTCGATCTTAACAACAACTCCACATTGAGGTAATGCAATTTTATTGGTAAGACTACCATGATCTTTAAAGTGCGGGACTTGTATGCCTAAACCAAGTGAGGTGTGTGCATATGCTGTCTCAACCATTTTTCTGTTTGTTGACATATACACACCCCGTTCATTACCGTCTGCAATTCGATTCGGATCATCTTCTGCTGATGTACCGGGAACCAGAGGTTGCCGGAAACTAAAAAGTGTGAGGGATCTTGGGTCCATGGTAAACGCACGCCACAAGACATCGGGCCTGTTGTCTGACTCAACTTTTACTGGTACTTCTGACATTGTTTATTATGAATTGATACAAGAGTATAACAAATTCGAACAGTAAGCGATCATGAATAGAACCTATATTAATGAAAAATATGTGATGCTAACTTGGCTTTTGCCTTTCTGACTATACTTTTGTACAATTGGGTATGGATTTTTCGCTCCTCACCTATAATACGCTCTTTAACGATGGCATAAAAGGACTTCACAAAATTTGTGCTGCACAACACCCGGATCTTATTTGTTTTCAAGAGCTTGATAATTCGGAAACTACCTTTAAACAAGTTGAGTCGCTGGGCTATAAACTTGCCGATTACTCCAATGCTTTTATTAAGTACGGTAAGATTTTCGGAGTCGCAACCTTTTACAGACCCGAAAAATTTCATTACCTCGAATCAGGAATAATTTTATTACCAAAAGGATTTATCGAGTTTATTGCATATATATTACGGATATTTAAGACAGGAAACAAAGCGCGAACTGTTCTTAAAACAGAATTTGAATCTAAAAAAAATGGGAAAAAAATAATCATTTATAACATTCATTTATCTGCTCATGGCACAAATAACATCCGTATCAAACAGTTACAAAAAACACTCGAAGATGTGAAGCAAGAAAATCCCCAAGATGTCATCATTCTTACCGGAGATTTTAATTACCCCATAGGCCGAAAACACCTTGAAAAGATGATGCGTGAATATCAGTTCAAAGAAGCTACCGACTCGATTTTATTTACTACGGAAGGGAAAATGATGCATTATACTTTTTTTGAAAAAATATTTGCTGTTCCATTTTTTAAATTCATGAAACATCGTCTGAAGCTCGATTATATTTTTTATCGTAACTGTACTTCAGTTATCACAAAAAAAGTTGATGTGAAAATGTCTGATCATTATCCGGTCTATGCTGTATTTAAACTTGTATAGCTTTACGATATACTTATATTCATGAAACTGTATAACACGCTATCACGAACAATTGAAACCTTTACCCCCCTAAACGCACCAAAAGTCACTTTTTATTCCTGTGGCCCAACAGTTTATGACTATACACATATCGGCCACATCCGTACTTTTGTTTATAATGATCTGTTAAAACGTACGCTATCTTACAACGATTATGATGTAAATCACGTAATGAATATTACTGATGTAGGACACTTAAGTGGAGATGATGATTCGGGTGAAGATAAGATGGAAAAAGGTGCAAAAAAATACGGAAAAACCGTATGGGAAGTAGCCCAATTTTATACTGACTTTTTTTTGCAAACAATAAAGGCCGTAAATATCATTTTCCCCACAACGCTCTGTAGAGCAACAGATAACATCCCGCAGATGATTGATGTGGTTAAAAAACTCGTTGAAAAAGGACATACCTATGAGACAAATGAGGCGGTATATTTTGACGTAGCCACGTTTAACAAATACGGATTCTTATCCCATCAAAATTTGGATGAAAAACTAAAAGGAGCAAGAGAGGAAGTATATGTTGATCCTCAAAAAAAGCATCCCGCTGATTTTGCGTTATGGTTTAAACGGGTAGGCCGTTTTAAAGACCACACAATGCATTGGGATAGCCCATGGGGAAAAGGTTTTCCGGGTTGGCATGTGGAATGTTCGGCAATGAGCATGCGTTATTTGGGAAAAACGATTGATATTCATACCGGCGGAATTGATCATATTCCTGTTCACCATGAAAATGAAATTGCACAATCTGAAGGTGCAAACGAAGTACCATTTGTCAATTATTGGGTTCACTTTTATTTTCTTCTGGTTGACGGCAAAAAAATGAGCAAGTCATTACAAAATTTTTATACCATTGAAGATTTAAAAAAACACCATATTGATCCACTTGCTCTCCGCTTTCTTTTCCTTCAAACACATTACAGGCAATCCATGAACTTCACCTGGGAATCAGTGAAAGCTGCACAGGAAGGACTTACGAAGATAAAAGACCTTATAAAGAATTTCAAATTACAAGTAACAAATTACAAATTACAAACAAATAACAAAAGACATAGTACAAAGAACGATGAGCTACGGTATAAAAGACAGTTTAAAGAGTTTATATCAAACGATCTACAGAGTCCACAGGCTATTGCCGTCATGTGGGATATGTTAAAAAGCGATATCGCTCCACAGGCAAAACTTAAACTAATTGCTGATTTTGATTCTGTGCTCGGTCTTAAACTTCTTGAAAGTGAAGAGGTATCTATTCCTGAAGAAGTAATCATTCTTGCTGAAAAAAGAAAAAAAGCAAAAAGTGAAAAAAACTTCGCTCTTGCTGATTCTTTAAGATGACGGCGGACAAGGTCTTTTGATTTTTG
>CAZYXQ010000080.1:0-4952 GCA_964651235.1 uncultured Gammaproteobacteria bacterium | reverse complement strand
GTAGATGAGTATGAGTCCGGTAATAGCTCGGAGTAAAACCGCAATGGTAAAACTGGTGAGTTTAAGACCAAATAGAGCAAATATTATCACTGACAGATAAAAAACCGTATTTTCAACAATCTGTACAAATACGATTCTTTGAAACTGTATTTTACGTTCAAGGAAGATAGAAGGTATGGTTTTTAAAGAAGATATGAAAAAAGAAATAAGAAGTGCCCAGTAGAGGAATATTCCCTCACTTGGTAATGTGTAAAAATCCTGTACAAAATCAGTAAGCAAAAATCCGACAGTTATTCCGGTGATAATCATGGTTTGCTGTATGGTAAAGGTTGTTTTTATATCATCATCCTGAAGTTCTTTTTTTTGGACAAGAGATGCTGCAAGGCCGATATCTGAAAAGTAATTGAGGACAGAAATGATGGAAAGTGTGGTTATATATATACCAAAAATCGCAGGAGAAAGAACTATGGTAACTACCAAGTTTGCGCCAAGCCCAAGAAAAGCCGAATATCCGCTTTGGAAAAACAGGCTTAATGTACTGACAAGTGATTTTCTTTTTATTTCAGATATTGTATGGTCTTTTTCCATAGTGGTTTATAAAAAAGCAATATAGCAAGTATTACAAATGTGATAAGGGTGAAGCTGTTTCCAATTACCTCAACCAATGTTTGTTTATAAGCAATGGTTATTTCTGACGGTTTATAGATCTTTAAAATGGGCCTTCCTAGTTTATCAAAATTATCAGGGGTTATTTTTTCCCCATCAATTTTTATTTCCCAAAATGGAAAATAATGAATATTTAAAGTAATTGTTGATGCATTTTTTATCGTTACTTGTTTGAAGAAAATGTTATTTTTTAAGACCTGGTACCTTATTTGCGGATTTGATTCAACGGGTGATGATTCGGTTACTCCAATTTTCTTATTTGCTCCAGGATAAAGTTGTGGATCGAAACTTCTCCAATACGAGTAATTGACAGATATCGGTAAGTACTCAGCCATATTGTATGCCACAGTTTTTCTCATATAGTTTTCTGATCCATAAGCTATTTGATATTCGTTACTGGTCATAAGCCAGGGTTTTGAAAAAAACTTTGATGAAGTGAAAAGAAGCATGCATATACTCACAATTGTAATAAGTGATCCTATTTTGTTCTGTTTTTTCACAATATATGAAAAAAAGTAAGCGCCAAAATAAGAAAGTGCAAATACAACAAACACGAGAAATCTCCAGGGAAATTGAAAAACATCCATAATAGAATGAAGTAAACTCCAAACAAATGCAGATTGATAAGTGGTAAGAAACAGAGAGGTTAGTCCCATAAGTAACATAAATAAGGAAGTAGCATCGAATGGTTTCTTTTTACGAGATAATATCATAGAGAACATAAATATACATACTCCTGCAAAACCAAGAATTAAATGAATTTTTCCCAAGGTAAAAGGCATTCCATCATCTTCACAGCCTATTGCGGATCCTGAATATTCCCAGGATTTAGTTTTCCAAATTTGTGAGATACATAGAAAGTGATCGTTGTAACGGGTGCGTATTGCATTAGCTGTTGCATGTGTTAGTGGAAGCTCGAAAATTGCAGGGATCAAAAAATATGCAGAAAGACAAACAGCTAATACTATCGACAATAATGCCCATTTTTTACGTTTATTAATCAAACTAAACAGACATAATAATAGGAGTCCTATCATAGAAAGAACGTTGTGAGAGGTGATGGTAAAAGCTATAACGAGAGTTGTTATGACAAAAAAAACAGGGGATTTCTTTTTCTTTAACTGTGAAATAAAAGATAGAGAGAGTGGAAAAAACGCAATAAACCAAGATTCCGCAATATTACCGCGAACAAAAATCTCAACTGCAAACCATAAAGATGATGCATACATGATACCCGCAGCCAAACCAGGAAGAAATCCAAAATAGGATATTCCAAGAATCGACATCGAAATAAAGGAAACGATTATACTAAGTAGAAATGATAGTTTTATTGAAATAGCTATTGGTAAACCCAAAAGATACAGAATAGTGGTTATCCAATATGAAGTAGGTGCATAAAAATTAAATACAGGAAATCCTAAATTATGGGAAAGTTCCGGAGCAAGACGGGGGGGTATTTGGAAATTTATAATATTTAAGGCCATCTGTTGAACTCGTGCTGCCTGCGTATCGTCATGAAAGTTAAACATACGGGGATCAAAAGGATTAAGTGTATGACCCAATGACAATACAATCCCAACAAGAACGATAAAAAAAATAATTAATTTAATTTTAATATTCATTTAGTTGACTAACTCGAGTAAATGCATGGCAGAATTATTGCTTGGTTTATAGAAGGATTTTATGGGTTTTACCGGCCAGTTTTCCGGGATGTTGAGGCGATGTGCAGTCACAACAAATACATGTTTATTATTCAGTTCTTCCTGGTGTTTGCGCAACTCATTTTCATCAAGTGGCCAATAGGGGACGATTGATATCGTATCGTTGGGTCGTAAAAAAGTATCCAAGATATCCCCCGACATGCCAAAATTACCCTCAGCAATTATTACGACAGGTTTTTCAACTGATTTTTGTCTTGCGTATTCGATAATTTCTCTTGCTCCATACCCCACGGTGATTCCTTCCACATATTGACCGCGGTCTGTTTCCGGAAATGGTAGGCCGGTATAATCAAACCACATAAAGTAATTGAAATAGAGGCTTCCGACTAACACTATGACCAAGGAAGTTAGTGCAAATTTTGAATTTTTAATCTGGGAAAAAAAGTAAGATGCGAAGATGACAAACAAGCTTCCGAAAAAGATGATATATCGGGGGAATAAAACCCGTGTCATCAGGGAAATTCCGACATAAGGGATGATAATCCAGAGGGATAAATATGTTGCAAGCCGACGGTCTTTTTTAAATAACATATAGAGACCGGCAAATGCAAACGGTACAATGATCCATCCAAGCTCTCCGAACACATAAAGAGGAATAATTTTTAGGTTATGTGAAACTACCGCAAATGGATTTTGTAGCCATTGGGAGAAAGTCATCACAAATGTTTTATTTTTTTCTTCAACAAAATGTAAAAAAGGTGAAAGCCGCTGAATATTATAAATTGCCAATGCAATAGTTGCGGTTAGTCCAAACAGGAGAAAAAAAGAGGGTAGCTTAGTTTTTCTTGCTTTTACGGATAGATCTTTTAACAATATTGGCGCAAATAATGCAAGTCCTACGAATACTCTCACAGATGATTTTGCCAAGAGTCCCATTCCTGCAACAAGCCCAAAAATGAGTGCAACATCAATTCTTATTGTCTTGACAAGTAAAATAGAAAAAAAGAGAATCCAGATAAAAAATGCATTGACCCCACTGTCAACCATTGCTATTCGGTCATAAAAGAGAAAGTAGGGGATGAGAATATATAATAACCCTCCAATTTTGGCTGTTTTTTTACCGAACAGGTACCATAAAAGAGAAATCATTCCGATAAATCCGAAAAAACCCGTGAAAACGGAAAACAGTCTTCCCGCAAAGAGAGCGTTATTCGGAAACAGTTTTAAAAAAGGGATTGTTCCCCATGTCTGAAGAGGTTGTTTACCGTCAGTAAGTGAGATAAATCTCCAGGATGCATCATGCCAGGCAACTTTTGCCCAGTGTATATATATACCTTCATCGTTGAAAATCGGTAATTCTTCCAGATTAAGAAGGCGGGTTGCAGCATACAATAGTATAAGTCCCAAAAGAATAAGAAAATCTTTTTTGGTTATGTGTTTTTTTAGATATAAAAAGACACGGCCGATATCAAACATATATGAGTATTATTATATCATTTTACGGCCTCTTTCTAAGGAGTATATAGGTATTATTATCTGCTATCTGACTTATTGTTTTTTCCATTTTAAGTTTGGTTACATCATTTTTTTCTACGATAAAACATTCTCTTCGGTCGGCAACTTCCATCAGTTGTTCCAATTCTTTGAGTGAGTAAAGAAAGTACGTTTTTACATCCGTATAATAAGCAATTGACGGATGATTACCCCACCAGGTAGTGGTTGTGATAACAAGATCCATGGCTTTAAGCGTTTCGTATGATGATCGGGTATTGTCTCCGACTAAAACAAAAACCACTTTGCAGATAAACTTATTTGCTTGTTTAGCAATTAGCTGATGATCTTCCCATTGGGAAAATGTGCTTTTCCATATTGTGTTTACGGGATAAATAAAAGTAAATAGAAGTATAGTAATTATTCCTGCATATATTGTCGTATAAAGTAATTTTTTTCTAACAAATAATAGGGGATATGATGTGAGATAAGCAAATTGGGGTAGTACCGGGTAAATATACCATGCAATTTTTGTCTTCGTAAGGTTTAAGAACATAAACCACGGTACAAAAAAAAGGGAAAGAAAGGCATGTTCCTTATGCTTTTCTTTCTTAAAGAATATATATGTTAAATAAAAAATTGAGATAATCGAAGGAACGATAAGTATTTTCAACTGATCAATAAGAATATCAAGATAAAATGTACGTTGTCCGAAGTGTTGCTCTATGGAGGCGGTTACCCTTTTAAAATGACTTTCAAGAAAATGGTTCTTGATGAATTCATTACCGAAGACGATATACATTCCGATAAACCACAAAGAGGCAATGGTAATCTGTAAGGCAATAAATGTAAGAAACCGGATCTATTCTTTGGTTTTTATTTTTTTAGTACATAATTGAAAGGTGTTAAAACAAAAAAACATAAAAACCGGGTATAATCCTAGAAGTGATATACTTAATACAGCGATAGCAAGAAAAAGCGTTGATACTGCACCATTTTTATAATAAAGGACATACCCAAGCCATCCGAGCAGAAGAAATACATCGACATTTAATGCCTGGGTTCTTTGGAAAAAACCCGGTATGAAAGCAGTTATTAATATGGTAAGTGCGGAGACGGATTTGTTTTTTGTGG
>CAZYXQ010000079.1:0-4989 GCA_964651235.1 uncultured Gammaproteobacteria bacterium | reverse complement strand
TCACCCAATTCAATCGGTGCATCTAACAATGATCCTATAAGATTTGGTAGAGCTTTCAGGCGTGCCTCAAAAAGAGCACTTCCAATCCCTTGCCTTTGTCTTGAAGAGTCTACCCTATTATCGGCGAGTTCAAACACTGTTACTTGTGCTTCAGTTGACAATCCAGGTGTCGGTAATATTGGTTTGCGTATATTCATTGTCGCTGCACCAAGTATTGTTCCGTTTTCTTCCATTATCGCAACTACTCCTGCACGAGTTTGTGCAAACGCATTTGTCAATACATCATGCTCGCCTTCCTGCCCATCCTGATTTCCGGAATAAAAACTAGTGAGTCTATCAATAGGAGCTATTGCGGGATTTAATACCCTTACGGTTCCGGAGGGATATGAAATACGTACTTCTCCCATGCGTGCTGCATTTTGTGAATATAGTTCTTTTGTCATAGTAAAAAATTAATAAAAATTCTAATTAATATTAATGTACAATAGTAATTACTATAAGTCAAGCGCATTTTAAATAGATATAAAAGCAGATGTGGTTGAATTCAAAAATTTCGATTAACCATTCCAACCGCTTCGGTTGAAATTGGCGCGCCAATATGCTCTGGGAAACCTCAAAGCAGAAAAAAAAGAAAACACTATTCCCTGCCAGCCATCTAGAATTCCTTTGTGACGAAACGCGGTCATCAAAAACCAGGAAATCGGTTTTACCATCATCCAGTCAACTCCTCTCATAATTTCTTGAACTTTTGTCTTGAAAGTTGTATTTTTGAATTTTGAGTTTTGAATTTTAAGTTTATTCGCAAGTAAATCTATATATCTTGAGTTTCTCTCAAAATATCTTTTAAATGTAGGTGAATCCATATGAAAAAGAGGGCTTCGAAGCCAACCAATGGCACCTTCCACATGCATAAGCTCATGGATATCCTTACACGGCAGATATGCTTTTCCCTTTTTTATGAGTCGAATTACTCCATCAGGATATACGCCACCGTAACGCAGGTATTTCCCTAAAAAATAATTTAAGCGAGGTATATAAAAGGCGTTGTACTCAGTTAACCAATGCGGTTCCCGGCCGGATGATCCGGAAGACTCCTGAACAGCCTCGGTTTTTCCTATTGTTACCATTTCATGCCGCAGGAATAAATCCCTACCCGGTAGATTCTGTTCATATTCTCTTAATTCTTCCCTGTTCATGTGTATCACTTTTTTTATTTCCTCAGCCAACTCCGGACTTACTCGCTCATCCGCGTCAAGCTGTAAAATCCAATCACCCGTTGCAGCATCAATTGCCTTTTGCTTGTTTATGTGGAACATTGACGGATTGTCGGTAATAATTACCCGCGCACCTAATGATCGAGCAATCTTGACAGTACAGTCAGTTGAAGCTCCGTCAACTATCACAATTTCATCAACCAATCCTTTACAAGACTCAATACAATCTTTGATATTTTCCTCTTCGTTATATGTAGCAAGCGCGAGAGATAATCTCATAAGTAACATAAAAAGTCAAAGATTAAAGGTCAAAAACAAAAAAAGATTAAAAGTTGAATTAATTTTTGACTTTCAATTTCAACCTTTGAGTTTTGATTTTTGCCCTTTGACCTTTCTTATTATATAATACTTCCATGTTAAAAATCGTAAAGGTACCCCATAAAGCCCTTTCTTCTCCCACTGTACCGATAAAAAAAATTGATGAGAAAATCCGTCAGCTTGTCTATGATATGGAAGAGACACTTGTCTCTCAAGTTGAGCCACAAGGTGTTGGTCTAGCTGCCCCACAAGTCGGGCTAAACCTCGCACTTTTTATCATGAAACCATCTCTTAAATCAAATACAGAGGTGTGTATTAATCCGAAAATACTAGAAATGGTAGAACACGAAGATAATGATAAAAAAGAAACACAAGAGGAAGATCCGGAAGAGCATCTGAACAAACTGGAAGGTTGTCTTTCAATCCCCCGTATTTGGGGACCGGTAAAACGGGCTGCAAAAATACATCTTACTTACCAAAACCTAAAAGGAGAACAGATTACCCGTTGGTTTTCGGGTTTTAAGGCTATTATCGTACAACATGAGATGGATCATTTAAAGGGAGTGATGTTTACGCAACGTGCACTTGAACAAAAAACCCAGCTATATGAAGAAAAGAAGGGAGAACTACATAAAATGGAGTACTAAACACAATATAAACTCAAAGATCAAAACTCAAAATTCAAAAATACAACTTTCAAGTGAAAAGTAAAAAATTGAATGGTTTTTTATTTAGTGGATTTTTTTGATGGAGCTTTTTCTTTTTTTGCTTCTGTTTTTTTTGTTGCTACCGGCTTTTTGGGTTGTTTTGATGCCAAAACAACAAAAGGCATAACTCCATCTTTAATATCTTTTCGTATTCGCTTAAGACATTTTGTGCACAATCTCACTCTTTTTTCTTTTCCTTCTTCAATGATATTTGTTACCTGAAGATTAGGATAAAATGCTCGCTGTACTTTTGGAGCGCGTTTTTTCCATCTTCCTCCTGCAACTCCTCGATGGTGCGTATGCGTTCTTCCCATCAGTACTCCTTTACCGCAATGATAGCAATGCATAATTATTGTTGTAGTCCTAAACTCATTAATTCCAAACTTCTTTCTTTTTTCAGATATTCCTGATAAAAAATTATGATATCATAGAACGTACAAGAAATCAATTGCAAACACGTATGCTAAGTACCCTTTTTTCCAATCCTATTGAGTTTCTCTTTTTTATCGCTGCGCTCCTTATCGCATTGACAATACACGAGTTTTTTCATGCGTACGCATCCGATCGGTTAGGCGATCCAACTGCAAGGCTTCAGGGTAGGGTTTCCCTCAACCCAAAAGTTCATCTTGATTTTTACGGAATGCTTTTTCTGCTTCTGGCAGGGTTTGGTTGGGGTAAACCGGTTCAATATGATCCTTTTAATCTTAAAAATCCCCGAAAAGACGGTGCATTGATTGCATTTGCCGGCCCTGCTTCTAATTTGATTTTGGCGTTAGTACTTTCTTTTCTCCTTAGATTGTTATTATTTCTTAATCTTTCAGGATTTTTTATTATAGGTATAATTTTTATTGCAGAAGTAATAAAACTAAACGTTATGCTTGGACTGTTTAATCTCATACCAATCTATCCACTTGATGGTTTTACAATTGTCTCAGGACTTCTCTCACGTGAAAAAGCACATGAATGGGAAGGTCTTCGCAGATATGGAATAATATTTCTGTTTATGTTTATTATTCCTCTGGGACCGGGTGGTTCGATGCTTAACAACATCATACAACCTATCGCATCTTTTTTAATAAATCTTTTAATACCCAGTGTCCGTATTGGTGCTGTATAAACAGCAAAATATTTTTGCTATAATGGTTTGTTATTGCCCTGATAGTTTAGTGGTAAAACAAGCCCTTGGTAAGGGCTAGAGTGTGGGTCCGATTCCCACTCAGGGCTCCTCTCCTTCAACAACAAAAGTCACAATTGATAAATCTCAAATATCAAATTAATACCCACATTATGTATCTTTTGCGATCGAATAATATAATCACTTCTATAATATACATATTAGATATGTATAAAATGCTCTATTTGTGATATAATACGCGGATGCGAAAAGAACACATATCAATTTTTGAAAAACTACTTATCTTCGCACCGATAGCGTTAGCACTTGCCGGATGTGCCACAACTCCTATTGAAGGAACTCAAAGCACACTTGACCCGGCTATCCTTCCCCATGCACGATCTACCATGACTGCTCAAGCGCTTGATATTGATACCATGCATATACCTACTCATCCCATTCTACTCCCATCTCCGACCACTAAAGCAATAGACACACTTGTACCTCCTATTCCCTCCCCCACATCTTTACCCGCTTTAACTATAACTGAAAAATGGCCTTCAAACTGGCCACAGATGACCTCAGAACAAATATTTTCCACCCACGAAACACGTATTTTATTGGATATTAGAAATAATCCCGATCAAATACAACTAGCACAAAAATATTTACCCGAATCATATCTTCAAGCATCGGTTCGTATCGTTTATACAAAACCTGACGGGAAAAAAACTGGCGGATCAGGTACAGTGATCGCAGCAGATAATACACATACATATATCCTTACTGCCAATCATATAAATCCTCCCCAATCAAGACAAATGACCATTTCTCAGGGTGTAAATACCGTTTCAACAGCATTTTCGTCAGATGCGGTTTCCCTTACCCATCTTACCCTTCCGTGGTTTGAAGATATAGGTCTTATTGTAACTCCGAATTTGGGAATTGCTCCATTTGAGGTTAATCCGACAAATTGGTGTATTACACAAAATCCACCAATTGGCGAAGCACTATTTTCACTCTCATATCCCTATGTAGACAAAGCGTATAGCACATATTCTGGATCAGGTTTCGTTGATATGGCTGAAACAACCAATTGCTGGCACGAAGCTGCTTCAAATACTCGTTTTATTCCCACCACCATACCGGTTGTTCCGGGTTCAAGCGGCAGTCTTGTATTGGATGAGTGGGGCAACTCCGCAGGAATTGTAAAAGCTGGAGGACCAAACGGCGCTCAGATAATCCCTCTTTTTAATGGAGCTGTTGATATGCTACTTGCTCAGGCCGGATACACTGGCCCATGATATGATAACTCACAATCGCAGCTGAGACTATCACATTTAAACTTTTGTTTATTCCCCACATGGGGATCTCTCCGATATAATCTGCTAAATTTATTGTTTCCTGAGTTACTCCTGTCGTTTCATTCCCCACAATTAACGCAACGGGAAAGTTGTATTGAATCTCGGTATAAGGTACAGATTTACTACTTTGTTCTACCGCAATAACCTGGAGTTTTGACATTTGAATTTTGAGTTTTGATCGAATATCTTCTATCGCTTCTTTTACTGTTTTTTTATACTTCCAAGCTACAACCTTATAGGTCCCGATTGATGCTTTTTTAATTTTGCTGTTT
>CAZYXQ010000078.1:0-4991 GCA_964651235.1 uncultured Gammaproteobacteria bacterium | reverse complement strand
AATATGCTCAACGCCATGACCTTAAAGCTGCACCTCTGGATGAAACTATTCTCAAAATCAAAGGTGAAGGCGTTTATAACCTGTTTAAACATGAAACCGGTGTCCATAGGGTACAACGTATCCCGGATACCGAACGAAAGGGAAGAATCCACACCTCAACCGCAGTTATTGTCGTATATCCGCTCATTCTGCAATCGGACATTAAGATTAACCCGTCTGAACTTGACTGGCAGTTTTATAGAAGTGGAGGAAAGGGAGGACAAAATGTGAACAAAGTTTCAACCGCAGTCAGACTCACCCACAAACCCACAGGAATTGTAGTCACGGCAAGCCAAGAGCGATATCAGGAGGCAAACCGGCAAATTGCTATGAATCTGCTTCAAGGAAAGCTATACCAGCTTGAAGAAGAACGTAAAAAGGGAGTAATGCAGTCTTTTGTGCGTAATATAGGCTCAGGGGAACGTTCAGATAAAATACGGACCTACAACTTCCCCCAAAACCGTCTTACAGATCACCGAATAAACAAAAGTTTTCATAATCTTGAAGATATCATATATGCTGGTAAGTGGGAAAAGGTGTTTGCTGCACAGTCATGAGTACGTTACTTTAGATTGTCACAACGCTCTGTAAAAAAATCCTACTCAAATTAGCAGATCTTAAGCTTGTTTGCTAAATAGCATCATTATCTTATATTGATAGTCTATATTATGTATTTTGTTCTATTTAATTGATTAAATTGTTATATGCAGGAACAGAGATCGCCATTTATTGTATTTAAGTATCGTGATTACCGATATACCTGGATTGGTTTTTTTCTTTCCCAGATTGGAAGTGAAATGATGCTGGTAGCCGTAAACTGGCGCATATATGAACTTACCCATTCTCCGTTATCTCTAGGCATAATAGGGGCGGCCCGGTTTATTCCTATGATGCTTATTGCGCCTATTGCCGGACTCGCAGCAGACATGATTAGCCGTAAAAAACTGATATTTTTTTCTCAGTGTGTTTTGGCTCTTTCTTCTGTCTTTTTGTTTATTCTTTCTGTTTTCGGAACCGAATCACCCTTTTATATATATGCCCTTGTTGCCGCGTACTCAGGTGCTCTCGCATTTTCCGGACCGGCCAAACAATCAATCATACCTCACCTTGTACCGCGAATCCATTTTATGAAAGCTGTCGGTCTCAACTCTCTTTTATGGCAACTTGCAGTCATTATTGGCCCGACCATTGCCGGGTTTATCATCGGGTATGGCGGAGTCACAACTATTTTTATTATCAGTACATTCTTATACCTTATCGTGCCCTTTGTACTTTTTATGATAAAACCCATTGCCCTGCATCCTCAAAAGCCAGAGTTCGGTATACGAGCCATTCGTCAGGGCTTTGGATTTGTAAGGCGGACTCCCCTTATCTGGAGCACCATGTTCCTTGATTTTTTTGCAACATTTTTCGCTTCATCTGCAACCCTCATGCCCATTTTTGCGAAAGACATTTTGAAAGTCGGACCATATGGGTTAGGGATTTTATATGCAGCTCCCTCAGTAGGAGCAGTGTTTGCAGGGCTCTTTTTTTCTTCCCTTCATAACGTTAAAAATCAAGGTAAAATACTACTTGTTGCCGTATTTTTATATGGAGTTTCAACTATCTTGTTTGGACTTTCCACACACTTCATTCTTTCACTCTTTTTTCTTTCATGCGCAGGAGCAAGCGATGCCATAAGCAGTATTATCCGTAACACCATAAGACAGATGATCACTCCTGACAATCTTCGGGGAAGAATGGTGTCTGTTAATATGATTTTTTATCAGGGTGGACCCCAGCTTGGCGAGGTAGAGGCAGGTCTTGCAGCAACTGTTTTCGGTACATCTTTATCAGTAATATTTGGAGGTGTCGGCACGATAGCAGCAACCATCATAATGGCAATTATCGTACCATCACTTTCCCGTTATGACACTCATGAGTCGTTTGCTACACAAGATATGCAAATTAAGACTGGTAAAATGTAAAGCATATGGTATAATAAATTTTTACCTCATTACTTAAAAGACATATGAAATCTAAAATACACCCGACATTTTTGACTGATACCGTTGTTATTTGTTCATGCGGTAATAAATTTACCACTGGTTCAACTGTCTCAAATATCCAGGTCGAGGTATGCAGTAAGTGTCATCCTCTTTACACCGGTGAACACCGATTTGTTGATACGAAAGGTAAAGTAGAGAAGTTTCAAAAGAAACAAAAATTAGCCGCTGACATGCAGAAGAAAATTGCCTCACAAAAATCTAAAAAAGAAGAGAAATCAGAGAAAAAGACAAAGTCACTGCGTGAGCTTTTGCAGGAAACCTAAAAAAAAATTATCTCTTGTACCGATTGATTCGATCTGTTATAATCTTAGCTGGTTCACCAAGACTTTGGGCTAATCCCGGAAATCCATCCGATTCGGAGGGCAAAACGGGATTGTAAGAATTATTATCAATTACCCAAAAGAGATCTCGCCAAAATCGGCGGGTGAAAGTGAAACACATATGGTCGCTCAAAACAAAAAAAATCAACTTGATTCGGTTACTTCATTTTTAAAAGATTCACCCAGTTTTTCTCTTCTCAAATTTGATAACACATCTCATGCCGCACTTGAGAAACTGCGAAAAAACCTGAAAAAAGCAGATTCAAAACTGCTGGTTGTCAAAAACACTATTTTGCAAAAAGCAATCAACAAACTCGCTTCAGATAAAGAGACTTCATACCTTAAAGATATCCAGAAAAAAACTAAAAACATCAAGGAAAACACCGCAATTCTTGGACTTTCTTCGGATTGGAGTAAAGGTCTTCAGGCATTTCACGAATATACAAAATCAGAAAAAACCGTGACTTTTAAAGTAGGCTGTCTTGATACAAAGACATACGAAGAAGCTGAACTCAAACAAATTGCACAACTACCGGGTAAAGATATTCTTGTCGGCAAACTCATAAGCGGAATGAAGAGCCCGACAGCACATTTTGTACATACCTTGAAGTTTAACATGCAGAAATTTGTCTATATATTAAACGCAAAATCAAAACAGAATTGATTTTTGTAATTTGAGATTTGATCACACGTTAGTAATTTGTTACTTGTGATTTGTTATTTATAATTTTTTATTTTCTAAGGGGGTGACGATCTAAAAAATGGCAGATATCACATTATCAGATAAACTCGGAAAAATCGCAAAAGAACTTGAAGGATTAACAGTCGTCGAAATGGCAGAACTTGCAAAGTATTTGGAAGAAAAATTCGGCGTTTCAGCTATGCCGGTTGCACAGGCGGCAGCACCCGCAGGCGCAGCAGCAGCACCAGCTGAGGAAAAAACCACATTCACTGTGATGCTTACTGATGCAGGAGCAAACAAACTCGCAGTCATCAAGGCAGTCCGTGAAGTACTTCCATCTCTCGGACTTATGGATGCAAAGAAACTCGTCGAATCCGCACCAAAAGAATTACTGAAAGATGCAAAGAAAGAAGACGCTGAAGCAGCAAAAACAAAAGTTGAAGCTGCAGGCGGAAAAGTTGAATTAAAGTAATAGTAATTATTTTAATGAAATAAAAAAAAATCCCCTCCCAATCGGAGGGGATTTTTGGTATAATATAGGTCTTATGAGTGTACACAAACCAACACCGAATCCTGAAGCAGAAAAACAAGAAGTTCTAACTCGTCTTATAGGATATTTTGCAGGAGCTGAAAAAAGAAATCCTCACATTACGACGGCACTTGCTCCGTTATTAGTAAACGTACTTACACAGATTAATAAACAAGGATTTGGACATGATTTAAAAATACCTAAATGGCAGGCAATTATGCAAAAAATGGCTGAGTCAGAAGGCAATCTCGGAACCGCACTTGATTTTTTAGGAAATTGGTTAAAGCGTAATGGATGTGAGGGTTTTGATCTGAATTATGATTTTTTGACTAGAAGCGCTGCAGAGATGTATGTTTCAACTTCATTTCCTCAAGTCAACCAACCCCTTGATACACTACTACGGTCAATCGGACTTGGAAACGATATCCCTGCAGCCCGTCAGGAGCTTGTACAATTTTCTAGGACAGTAGGATGGGCGTATCACTTTGTTCCTAACCCGTTAACGATTGTGGGAGGACTTATGGTAGCACAAGCTGACACCAGACCACAAACTGAAATGTATAAATCCCAAACAGTCTCAACACTTTTAAATCAAACAACTGATGGCCAAGCACAGATGCTTTTTCCCTACTTTCAAAAATGGTATACCGGTAAAAGTCTGTATTCGAAATAATCTAACTTCAATAATAGTTTCAAATTGATACAGTAATACATCTTTACTATTTTGTTGAGTTTCGCTATAATCATTGCTTATGCCAAAATCAGAAGATTACGGAGCAGAGTCTATTGTAGTTCTTGAAGGACTTGAGCCCGTCAGAAAGCGCCCCGGAATGTATATCGGCACCACCTCGCAAGCAGGAGTAAATCATTGTCTCAATGAAATTATTGACAACTCTATTGATGAATCTCTTGCCGGTTTTTGTAAAAATGTATATGTCCGCATTGATGAAAACGGTTACATGACGGTTTTTGATGACGGCCGGGGTATACCTGTTGATATCGTACCAAAATATAAAACGAGTGCACTTGAACTTGTGATGACCAAACTGCACGCCGGAGGCAAGTTCAACCAGGGAGCATATAAAATATCAGGAGGACTCCATGGTGTAGGAGCTTCAGTTGTAAATGCACTTTCGGATCATTTTATCGTTGAGGTAAAACGGGAGGGAAAAATCTACCGCCAGGAATATAAGAGAGGTACTCCGTTACAGAAAGTAACACAAGTTAAAACATCCCTCCTTAATTTTCCCTACAAGGAAGGCACGGCTGTCTCTTTTCTTCCTGACAAAACTATTTTTACCGATACCATTGAAATTAATTATGCCCAGCTTAAAAAACAGCTGAAAGAACGTGCATATCTTATCAAAAACGTC
>CAZYXQ010000077.1:0-5033 GCA_964651235.1 uncultured Gammaproteobacteria bacterium | reverse complement strand
CCACCCTAGCTCCCAGTCCAACCGTTGCCCCTTCTCCAACAAACACCCCAACTCCAACCACCACACCCACTCCAACCCCTGTTCCGCCGACTGCAACAAGCGCACCAACTCCGACTACATCTGCCGGAGGGACGTGTCACGGAGTACCGATAATCGGAGAAGCCTTTGATGTTCCAAACGGAATAACGCCGTGTGAATGTGAAGGAAATGACTGCTATATCACCAACTGTACATGCCCATCAGGTGTATGCACCTGCAATATCTCCTCTGCTTCAGGTGCAAACTGCTCCAATGGAGGCAAAATTGCCTTTACGAAATGCACAAAGTAACGGTATAATAGAAAATTAATACGAACGTAATTAATTATATGATATGTCCCCACACATAAAAGCGCTAATCGCTCTTGTAATTACAGGAACCTTAGGTGGTATTGCACCTATTTTCATGAAGATTGCTTTTTCCGAACTTTCTCCTGTTCATATTGCGTTTACCAGATTCTTTTTTGCATTTCTTATGCTCTTACCTTATGCGTTTATTAAAAAACAACTGGCGTTTAAATTAAAAGATGTTCCTCAAATAGTATGTGCGTCGATTCTTTTTTCAGGAAACATTCTGCTCTTTGTCATCGGTCTTCAATACACAACATCTGTCGCATCACAATTACTATACCTTCTCCTACCCGTTTTTGTCCTCTTATGGTCATTTCTGTTTCTCCGTCAGAGAATACAACAAAAACATGTTGTCAGTATAGTGTTGGGATTATTGGGAGGTATCATTCTTTTATTAAGAGGACATAATGACCGATTGATAAATTCTCTAGGTTCACCCACGGGAAATGTAATAATACTTACTGCAGTTATTTCCTGGTCTTTTTATATCATTGTGTCAAAAGGACTCAGTAATAAATACCATCCCCTCACTTTGTTAATCATGAATAGTTTAACCACGGCACTCATTTCCGGTTTTCTCTTGATTATTTTTAACATCCCGATTTTTCAGACTTATACCGCTTTATCTTTTTCCACAGGAATAAGCCTCATCTACCTTATATGTATGAATTCCATTCTCTTTTTCTTCTTGTATCAATGGGCGATAAAACACGTAAAACCCTACAGTGTATCTATGTCAGCATATCTATCTCCGCTTGCTGCAGCATCAATCGCAATCCCTTTTTTTGGAGAACAAGTATCTGTTCAACTTATCATCAGTGCTCTTTGTATCGGAGCAAGTGCATATCTTGCATTTAAGAATAGATAAACAAAATACGTGATTGTCAGTATAATGAAGAGATGGGCCGTTTTCTTACATTACTTTTTTTTGTTCTCATCTGCGTTTTTTTATTATTCATCGGGATATGGTATATCGGAAGTATTGCACAAAAAACAAAAGCAGCTGCAAATACCTTAACCCTCACTCTAAAAGCTCAGGGGAATTACCAGAACCTGGACCAAATCAAAGCAGATATTGATTTTTACACCGGACCCAACCGTGTACATTCGGAAGTAAATACTGTGTTTACCTATCAAAATGATGTTTTTACCGGAACATTATTGTTTCCTGCAGGGTTTCATTTTGATGAAAAATACGGGCTATTCATTAAACCACACAAATACTCCGGCCGTTTGTTTTGTAATGAACAACTCACCGGACCACATTGTAAAACACCCCTCTTCGCTTTTTCCGAGACAGGAACAGAGGCTAATATTTCTTCCGTGCTTTTTTTTATTGGTGATATCCCACCGGTTGATGGAAAAATCGACGCGCAAGATCTTTCACGTGTGATGAAAAATCTCGGAAAAACAGGTCAAGAAGACAGTACTACCGATGTAAATGGTGATAATATTACGGACGTAACAGATTATTCACTTGTTTTATATTCACTGACTCAAAACATCAAAGACGATGTAATCGATCTTACCGCACCAGCCATATCACCTTCTCCCCAACCTCAAACTCCTACCCTTCAAAAAACTCCAACACCAGCAATAAGACCGTCAGCTAGACCGACTCCTTCTCCTACCCTTAAACCTACCACAACTCCCAAACCTTCAATCACTCCCAAACCAACCAAAAAACCAAAACCAACAAAGACACCCATCCCCACTAAAGCCCCTACCCCTACTAATCAACCTACACCCACCATCACCTCAACTCCTGCGCCTACCCAAATTCCCCGCCTGGGAAAAAACTGTACAAACGGATCTCAAAAAGTCACAAAATCAATTAATCCCGCATGGAAACTGAATGTACTTCCCCCATCGTATGGTTATAAAGAATACCGTTGTGTATTTGCAAATAATATCGTTCTTCACTGGAGTGACAGTCCGAACTTTACCGGAAACAGCGCCACGTGGGGTGCATTAAACAGCCGCAATCGATTATGTGGTCTCGCGGTTGATGATAAAGAAGTATGGCAGATGTCCAATTTCTATGATGATAAAGTTACCTGGGAAGGATGCTCTACACTTGACGATGCGATTAATATTGAAATTAACGGAACACAGTTTGATCTCTGGTATAACACAGCGTGCCAAATAGTTAACCCTGCATCAAATCCGGCTCTTGCTGTAGGAGAATTACAAAAGAAAAAAGAAGAAATAGCAAAACAATACGGCCTCACTTCAACATCATCTCTGGACTGGGAAAATGCCCGTTACATCACTATTATGAAAGCTCAGGAAGAGAAGGTGCTAAATGCAGTGCGATTTTTACAGAATTACTATGATATACCTCTCGATAAAATTACAGGACATACCGTCCTTACCCCTTCAAACTCTGATCCGGGAAAACGGTTTTTAGAGTGTATAAAGAAAAAAATTTAAATGAAAAGTAAGTTATAATACAAGACAATGAATACTCACTGGGTTTATTCGGAGAAAACCGAAACCGAACGTATACTTTCAACCGCGTATCAACTCTCAACGGGATTCTATCAAGCTAAAAATTTCATTACACTTCCCCCACATCATATATATGCACACGAGGCACATGTGTTTTTTCCAGATCTTCCCTTTACCACTATTCCCGCATTCTGGAAACGAGTATCAAGGATCGATGTATCCACACTCCCCCCCAAAGGAGAATCCGCCTTATTTGACCAAACTACACAACTCCTGAACAAGTACCCGCTTGAAAAACCTGATTTTCATCATCTTAAGGAATATTGGACCAAGGGACAAGAGCGGATTATTCATGCGTTCGAGTTGCTCTTGGGTAAAAAAAATCTTTTATCACGTCTCACTATCATGCCTACAAGTATTGGTACCAATACTTCTTTTTCCGTTCACCACACATTCCCGGCTGATATGTACATTTATATTCGGGATGATCAAAATCTTACTTCCCTAATCGAAGCAATTTTAACCGCACTCACACGACATTCAATGATGTATGAAATGCATCTTTCCTGGGAAGAATCCGAAGGATTGACCGACTGGCTTATCACTCATTCGTTTCTAAAAGACATTATTCAAGCAATCGACAAAGGATCAAATCATAAAGCCACATTAAAAGAAACCCGAACCGTACAAAGAGGCGGAGCGTTATTGGAATCCAAAAAGTTTTTAAAAAAACTCGGCCTCCCGATATTTGAATCTCACATGTTTTCTCTTAACAATAACAAACCGTATTATAAAAATAACAAAATTGATCATTTAACCGAACGTGAAGAAAAGATACTAACTGCATTTTTAAAAAATCCAAATACCTTTCTTACTATAGATGATCTATCAGATCTCTTGTTTACAAATGAAGATGAGTTTAGTCTTTTTTCGATAACTAAAACAATACAACGACTCCGGGATAAGTTTGAAGAAAACGGTATCTCGGGATATTTCATTCAAACAGTTCGCGGTAAAGGATACTGGTTAAAAAATTAACTTGATTTTTTCGGTCGTATAAGCCGCGCCGTATCATATTGGGCCTCAGGCAAACGCATCAAATGTAACATATCGCTAAAAGTCGGTAGCTGAAATGTATAGATTGCTCCTAGATCTACGTCTTTTAAAGATCTAACAGACCACGATCCATCCCGCTGTTTTGTTCCTTCATGACTTATATGCGTGACAGAAGTTGTTCCATCAGAAAGAATATTGCCCTTAATTTGAGTTAATCGTATTCCATCATTTCCCAACTGTGAATGTCTCTCATCTACTTCACATGCTTTAACAAGCTGCGGATCATGTACGTCTAATCCATATTCCCATGTTGGTAATCCTGTTCCAACCGGAATATTTACTTTCATAAAGTGTTGAAAAAGCCACGGAGTGAGCTCGTGAGTACCATGAGTAAATCCAAAACCAAATCCTTGATTATCAAGCACGGCATATCGGGTAGTACCGGGTAAATATAAATGATCCCCTCGTAATACATTCAAACGCATATCGATGACATCCTGTGGATACCCCGCCGTTTTCATATGATCTGCAAGAACTGGAATATCTTCTGGCTTAACCTCATAATAGGAATCATGAAGTGCTGGTCTATTGAGTTGAAGCCAAAAGTGAGAATCATGACCCAAATCTTCATCTTCTCCCCGAGTATGTTTATTTGGCCCATCCGGATGAAGAAGATGAATAACTGTATCATCTGGTATCTGTACTTTTACCTTCATAGATGTGACTGGTACAGGCTCTACTTTTGCAAAATGCAGTAAGGCAGGAGAAAAAGTTGCAAGAGCAGTGAGATCTGGATGCAATGCTTCAGTTAAAGGCAATGTATATGTTGCTTCGGGATTATGTGATCTTGACATATTGGTATATCACGAACAAATAATCCTTATACTATACACGTCCGTTATTCTATTATCTTGACATAACTATGACAATATTGAGAAGGGGTTAATATGTAGTATTGTGCAATAAAAAAATAATGGGTGAGCCCACTGGGACTCGAACCCAGAACCAACAGCTTAAAAGGCTGCTGCTCTACCAGTTGAGCTATAGGCCCTCACCCATTATTTTTTTCAAATTGCGACATTCTCTCAAATTATTATTGTACCAATCGCACCTATTATTATCAATTAAAGTTATTTA
>CAZYXQ010000076.1:0-5101 GCA_964651235.1 uncultured Gammaproteobacteria bacterium | reverse complement strand
ATAAAAAAAAAAAAAAAAATATTAATATTAATAAAATTATTATTATTATACATATAAATATAAATTTAAAATAAATTATTATTATTAAATAAAAATAATTATCAATAAATAAAAGATTTATATTTTAAAATTGTAAACACATTATAGATTTCATTTGCATATTTAGATAAAATTCTTTAATATTAACCCAATATGACAGATTTAGGAGAACCGGGAAATAAACCACCTCCGCAACAACCCAAAGAAACCAAGATGGCTGAAACTGAACAAAATATGCATGCCGGCTTTGCTGCATGGGAGTCTGTAAGAGATATGTGTGGAGGACCAGATACATTTTCGCTTACTCTTCCTGGTGAACATGGAATAGCTATTAAATATGAACCTACTCTTGAAAAAACTCCGGCTCAATTAAAAGCTGTTGGAAAGCTAGTAAAGCCTCTCATGCAAAATCTTATTTCAACACAGATGAGTAAGCAGGAACAAGTTGTTTTAGAAGGTATGTGTAAAGGATTAGTCCATGGAATGCCCGAAGGAGCAAGTAAGGAAACAATCCTTGAAAATAATGCAAATGTACTTGCTGCATTAAGAGCAAGTATGCAATTTGCGGAATATACCGCACGTACAATCCAGAGTGCTAAACCTTTTCCCGATACGGGTTTACCAAAAGTAACTATTACTCAGCTTGGACGTATGTTTGGTCAGATGAGAAATGGGAGTCACACCTTAAATGAAACAGGTGCTCTTATCCGACAAAAAATGGCACAACCACCACCATCATTATCTAGTTCACCAACGCAAATATGACTGAAGCACCACAACTAGAACCTTCTCAAACAAATCCAGAAGGGTCATTATTTTCCCCAAAACAATATCAGGAAATGGAAGTATTACTTACTGAACTTGAGTTACAAGAAGAAACTCAAATAAGTGCTGGAGATACACATCTTGATGCTGTTCAGGCAGCCCTTGATGCATCGCTTAAGCTTACTGATCATCAAACTGATTCTGAGGATGCGCAAATTCTTGCTGAAATTCAAGCTGAAAGAAAATTGGATCCTTTACCGCAAGAGTCACAACTCCCACCACCGGGGGCTACAATCGATCAAATACTTGCTGCGATGAATCAAGCTCGAACAGCAAAACAGACTCCACAATCTCCATCTGCATCGCGTCAACCAAGGCCTCAATCCAAGCCTGTTTGACTTTTCTTCCCAATTTTGATTTCATTAACTATAGTATTTATATATTGCTATGCAACCAGGAACTATCATCCATAACGGCAGTTCAAAAAAAGGTACTCCCTATCTCGTACGCTATATCCAAGAGGGAGATGCTGAAGCCATGGCCTGTTATATCAATACATTATCAGATGAACATACATATATACGGTTTCAGGGTGAAAAAATTTCTCTTAAGGAAGAGCAGGAATATATTGACAAACAGATAAAACGAGTTCAAGAGGGCTATACAGTCCAATTGCTTTGCTTTACGGATAATAAATTGATTGGCATCTGTGACGTAAACATGCAGGATAAAATCGAGAAACATATCGGGGTACTTGGTTTAACTGTCGCAAAAGAATATCGCAGTGAAGGAATAGGAAAAAAACTGTTTGAGTTAGCTCTTTATGAAGCCTCAAAGAATTTGAAAGATATTAAAATTATTCAACTTGGTGTTTTTGCAAATAACACTCTCGCACAACATCTTTACAAACGATACGGCTTTAAAGAATATGGCCGGTTACCTGAGGGAATTGTACAGGAACAAAAGTATATCGATCATATTTACATGTATAAAAAGATTGGTACCTCTTTACATAATGAATAATGAAGCAAAACGATCGTTATACATAAAAATCGCAATGGCTCTTTCTGCTGCTTTATTGTTTTCCACTGTGTTAATAAACTCTCTTTTTACTTCACACACTACTGAACCTGACTGGAACTCATTTCACGGCACGCTTGCCCGTCTGCAAAACAGTATGCTTGAAAAAGGTTTTGAACTCGGAACACTGTTAGTCAAAACCGAAGTAGGCAAAATAATTCCTTCTCCCACACCTATTTTCATGTCAAATGAACCAGAACCTCTCCCACCCGAAACTGAAAACCCAGTCATTGTTTATCCCACAAACATACAAACCATTCCTACAACTGAAAGTGTACCTCACCCAACACAAATAACTGCACCAACTCCTACCATCTATAATCAGCCTTTTCCTATTAATACCCTTGTTCCAACATCTATTCCGTCAACACCCACCACAAAGCTGAAAAAACCAACAAAAACTCCTCCTACTCCTACTTCTAAACCCACCATTCCAACCCCCGCAATCACCAAGATTCCAAACCCGTTACAACAAAAATGGTATGGGAATGGATCTCTCGCTTGTTATACTCAAGATCGATTTATCAAGGTATACGCCAACGGAGTTACTCCTGATTCATGCCGTAATAATGTGAAAGCTGCAGTTGAAGCACAAAATACATCAGTAAAACTTCTGGGAAGGACTATCACTGTCCACAAAAAGGCTTATGCTGCTTTTAAAGCCGTTTCCGATACACTGGAACAATATAAAAAAGATAATACCCACTATGATTTTCCCAGCAAAAAGAATTATGAAATTCGTAACGTAGGAGCATATATTTTTCGTTGCAATGTAAATGCATCAACAAGCGATAAATTTGACACCTGTTCTTCAGGCTGTGTCCTGTCTCCTCATTCATTCGGAATAGCGGTAGATATCAACTACGACACCAATCAAAACGGAAGTAATAACTACGATATGCCGAAAGAAATCTGGGAAACGTTTGAAAGCTATGGTTTTCGCTGGGGGGGACACTATCCGCTCATAGGATCATATATTGATGCCATGCATTTTGAGTATATGGTCGAACTGTGTGACGGTGTGTAACCCTACACCCAATCACGCATCCCCCGTTTCTTCACCGCAAACTTCATATCTTGGTTGATTGATACCTTAAAAAAAAGTAGCTTGCTTGGTTATTACATGGGTCTTCTATATATGCTTTTTCTACAAAAAATCATCTCTCTTACTGAAAGCGGTGTCTTTTCCCGACTTACCCAAAAATAGTGAAATATATTTTAAACGATCTCAACACAGATTCAAAAAGGACAAGGAATTACTCTTGGACTTCCCTCAAAAGATCTCCACATGATGATCGGTTTTTCGGTATTACAGGTCAAGCGAAACAGGAGAAAAAATTGCGGGAAACAATTTTTGTATTCCTTCCCGCATTGAAGCAGGAATAGTACGCTCAAGCGCACCTATATTTCCAAAAAACCAACCGCAACTGGTTAACCCGATTAGCACTTCTGTTTTTGCAAGAAGAAGCTTTGTTAACTCTTCATTATCGTGGCCGTAAGAATAATGATGTTCTATAAGAGAAACTATATTTTCTCCCGTACAAATCTCATCATAATGTCGGACTAAAAACTCAGTATAGTCTTCTCTCCATCCCGGCTTGGATAAATCAAGCTGATTATTTAACCACAGATTCATATCACGAAGATTTTCATACAGTTGTTTCCGATCCGCAACTATCTCAGGAGGAGCTTGACCAAATTCACCGCAATTACAATTTCCTGTCCAACGACCACACTCATGTTCACAGCTCCAACTGGAAAAATCCCTAATATGAGCATAGTTTTTTTCTCTCTTGCCTTCCTGCAATTCCTCCATCACCGTACGCATATTAAGCGGAGTAAACCCGTATTGTTCAACCAGAGAAAGAATCATTTTGAGAAATAATTCCGCTCCGGCCTGGTGATGACCATACCTCTCAAGATCCATCATTAATAGTGAGTTCCAACCGTTACTTTGTTCAATCCGTCTGCGACCTTCCATAAACGCAACTGCATCATACGTTGAGCTTTTATCATAGGAAACATATCCACTCAATCCTTTGTTTCCCAAAACAATCGTCATTTCGCCTCCGTTTTGGAGAGGAACTACACAAATATTATGTCTTGCATCAGGTCGAGTATCTTCGGACATGTCTTTGATCTGATCATCCCTAAGCGGTACAAACTCGTAGCCTGCCTCAGCTATAAGTTCCACAGTTTGGTGTGATACTGCAGTTTCAGGCAACCATATACCTTTTGGGAAAAATCCAAAATCATGTTCAAAAGCACTCCGCCCTGCATGAAGAAGCATCCGTTGATCCTCAACCGGTAAAAGCGGCAGAATTGCATGTATAAGTGAATCACCAAGAACAGCATATTCTTTATCAGGAGTATTCTGTACTGCGCGTACGATATGAGCAAACAGTTCGGGATGATTGTGTTTCAAATAAGCACGAAGAGGAGCATATATTGATGTAATTAATCCGGGGGGAAGTTTTTCAACCTCAGCAAGAAGTGGCTCATATACCTGATGAGTAATTCGTTCATTAATTTCTGGTACAACCCGATAACCAGCCTTATAGGGAATATCACCAAATACCCCTTCTACATTAATTACTCGAGGTGGTTGATAACCGTGTGTTATGACTCCAAACAACGGTTTTTCTGTTAACTCTGATTCTGTTCTCTTTCCCTTATCAAGTTCGGTCATATTCTCGTCACAGTCTAGTTATATGGTATCGCAATGTCAACTCGATTTACTTTAAAAACGTAATATTCAAATAGCGCGTGTTCCCTATTTTTAATACATAAGTAATTTAGTTATCTATTCTTTTGGAGTAGAAAGAAGGGTAATGAAATTTAAAAAAGCCGCACCGAAATAAATTGCTCCCATACCTAAAAGTGCCGTTTCAGTCAAGTGAAGGGGTGTTTCTGAAAATTGAGGAACTATGAAATTATCCACGCCTAATAAACCTATAGTCATAACCCCAAATCCGAGTCTTCTATAAATTTCTCCAAGACATCCTCCCCTCGCTGGCCCTCTCTCATTCATTGCCTGCTGAAGATTTTGATTTATTTCGTCTGGGTTTCCGTTGTGCCTATGCAATAAAGCAGTAGAAACAATATCGGTGATGCTTCCTGCAGTATTAAATAAATAACTTTTCACTACAGGGTCTTGCAATAGAAGTTGAATTTCATTACTCATACGTGTAATATTATAACCTATAGTATTCATTTT
>CAZYXQ010000075.1:0-5141 GCA_964651235.1 uncultured Gammaproteobacteria bacterium | reverse complement strand
TCTGTTGCAGCGTTTATTCATGCAGATTCTTCAGAAGAAGTGATTTTTACTCGTAATACTAGCGAGTCAATCAATTTACTGATGTATTCCTTAGCCGATCAAATTGTCGAACAAGGGGATTCAATAGCGGTTTCAATAATGGAACATCATTCAAATTTCGTACCGTGGCAATATATATGCGAGAAGAAAAACGCACAGCTTAACGTAATCGGAATTGACAAAAAAGGAACATTGATACGAAAGAACATACATCAAATATGGAACGACATGGATCGTTATGTGAATAGAAAAACCCGAATATTAAGTATTACCCATATTTCAAATGTGCTCGGTATAGTGAACGATGTGAGTAAGATTATTCAGTATGCAAAACGGATAAATCCAGACATTATTACTGTTGTTGATGCGGCTCAGTCTGTTCCGCATAGAGAAATTAACGTGAAACAAATCGGGTGTGATTTTCTGGTATTTTCGAGTCATAAAATGATGGGTCCTACCGGCGTAGGAGTTCTTTGGGGAAAAAAAGACATCCTTAACACAATGAATCCATTTCTCTTTGGAGGAGAGATGATTCGTGAGGTCACACACAATAAATCAACCTTTAAACATACTCCCTATAGATTTGAAGCGGGTACACCCGCAATAGGAGAGGTTATTGCTTTACGAAGCGCAATAAACTATTTAAAAAAAATAAAAATGCAAACGATTCAATCTCATGAATCAGAGCTCACTCGCTATGCACTTTCTCACATTCAGAAAGAGATTCCGGAATTTCAAGTTGTTGGTGATTTTGATAACACTCAGAGAGCAGGAATAATTAGTCTTTCCCATCCCACATTTCATCCGCATGATATTGCACATATTCTTGATGAAGAGAACATTGCATCACGGGCTGGAAACCATTGTGCAATGCCACTTCATCGGGCCCTAAATCTTACTGCAACAATCCGCTTCAGTTTCTATGCCTATAATAATACCGAGGACATTGACCGATTAGTTAAGGGATTAAAAAGAGTTGTAAGCATATTACAATGAAATACTATGACTTTTTATAAAGAACTGATTCTCGAACATTACCAAAGACCCAAACACAGAGGACGAATTTCAAATCCTACTCATACTGTTTCCCGTTCTAATCCGTTATGTGGAGATGAAATCGAGATGGATATCGTTATGAAAGACGATATAGTACTTGATATTAAGTTTAGGGGGAAAGGATGCGCTTTAAGCACAGCGTCTTCCTCATTGCTTTGCGTATATGCAAAAGGAAAATCAAAAGATGAGTTGAAGAAGATGAAAAAAAAAGATATGATGAAACTGCTTGGAATAAGTCTCGGTCCCAATCGGATAAAATGCGCATTACTGCCACTTGAGGCTCTCCGAGCTTTATTAATTTAGGATTTTCATATGAGTACTCAACCAACAATGGATCCGGTTAATCCATCAGGACCAGTTCGCATAAATAAACTAAAAGTTACAGTAGACAGGAATTTGTGTATCGGGGCTGCAACCTGTATTGCTGTTGCGCCAAAAACGTTTGTTCTTGACGATGAAGCAAAAGCAATTATTCTTGATTCTGCGGTACAAGAGACAGATATGACGATTATTGAGGCTGCAAAAGCATGTCCAGTCGCAGCAATTACTATTGAAGATGAAACAGGGAAAAAAGTTTTTCCCGCTTAACAAAGTATGAAGCAGACAGTCTGGAAAATCGGCGGTGAAGCAGGTTTTGGAATCTTAACTACGGGTATCCTTTTTTCTAAGATAATCAGCAGACTCGGATACTTTATTTTTGATTATATTCAATACCCTTCACTTATCAGAGGGGGACACAATACCTATGATGTGGGATTTTCGGATGAACCAGTCACCAGTCTGAAACAGGAAATTGACATTTTAGTTTGTTTAAATAACGAAACCTATCAACTGCATAAAGATAGATTATCATCTAAAGCTGTTGTTATTCATGATGAAGAAGGACTTGAGTTTAAAGAAGGAATCACATCTATCCACATCCCTTTTTCCCGAATACTGGAAGAACTCAAAGGACAGTCAGTTATGAAAAATACGATTGCACTTGGTTCATCTTTGGCAGTTCTTGGAGGAGAACTTGGGATTTTAGAAAATCTACTTGATGAACAATTTGAAAAAAAAAGTAAAGAAGTGGTTGATTTTAATAAAGCATTTGCCCGTGCTGGGTATGAATATGTAAAAGAGCACTATTCCATCCATATTTCAAACGTCCTAGTAAAAAGAGAACATAATAAACAGTTAGTTATTACCGGTAATGAAGCGTTTGCGCTTGGATGTGCCGTTGCTGACTGCAGAATGTATGTGGCATACCCTATGACACCCGCATCTTCAGTTCTGACGGTACTTGCACAGTGGCAGAACAAAATAAAGACAATGATAGTACGTCATGCAGAAGATGAAATCGCGGTGATAAATACTGCACTTGGATCATCTATTGCTGGTGTGCGTTCAGCAGTTGGTACATCAGGCGGTGGATTTGCACTTATGACTGAATCATTATCATATGCTGGAATTGGAGAAATACCACTTGTGGTTTTCGTATCGCAGCGGCCGGGACCTGCTACAGGTATGCCAACTTGGACAGAGCAGGGAGACCTTTTGTTTGCAGTGCATGCCGGACACGGAGAATTCCCAAAAATTATCCTTGCTGGTGGAGATACGAGTGAAATGTTTGAACTTGCGGTAAAGGCGTTTGATTTAGCTGACAAATATCAGACTCCGGTTATTGTTTTGTCTGATATGTTGCTTTCTGAATCCCATCGGAGTATGCCGAAGGAGATGGTTGAACAATATATTAGGGGATATCAACCCAAAAGAGGAAACACCATCAATCATACAGATCAGGTGCCTTATGTTCGATATCGAAATACAGAAGATGGGATATCGCCCAGGTTGATTCCGGGTCAACAAAATGTATATTATCAGACAAATTCCTACGAACATCTTGAAGATGGTCATACAACAGAAGAATCATCCGAACGTATCAAGCAAGTACATAAGCGTGATAAAAAAATTAAAACCTATCTTCAAAACGATTTTATACCACCACAAGTAATAGGGGATTTAAATAATTCAGAACTCATATTTGTTTCATGGGGTTCATCAAAAGGTGTTTGTCAGAGTACAATTCAAATATTAGATGAACAAGGAGTTAAGGCCGGATTGATTCATTTTACTCATCTTTTTCCGCTTGATGAATCGAAAATTATTCCTCTTTTTAATACTCATAAACGGTACGTTATAGTTGAGCATAATATGCGAAGCCAGTTTGCTTCGCTTTTGCGACAAGAAACAGGAGTGTTTATCAAAGAACGTGTTTTAAGATATGACGGAAGACCCATTACAACCGAAGACATATTACAAACAGTTATGTCCCACAAAGTATGAGTGATACTCAAAATAGTTTGGATTTTAACGGATATAAACCGACATGGTGTCCCGGGTGCGGTAATTGGGCTATAGGCGTTGCAATAAAAACCGCTCTGTTAAAAATCGGACTTACTCCCTCTTCGGTTTTTGTATCGTTTGGAATAGGTTGTTCAGGCAACATGAATGATTTTCTCAACGTATACGCAAGTCACGGGCTTCATGGAAGAGCTTTACCTGTTGCAATAGGTTTTAAATTGGCGCATCATACAATGAAAACAATTGTAGTTGCGGGGGATGGAGATTTTTATGGAGAAGGGGGAAATCATTTTCTTCATGCATGCCGCGGGAATCATGATATCACCGCAATTGTTCACGATAATCGCGTGTATGGTTTAACCACAGGTCAGGTAGCTCCGACTGCGGCGAAAGGATACAAATCAAAATCAACTCCTTTTGGAATAATCGAAGTACCGGTTGACCCAATAAGTCTTGCGATTACTCAGGGAGCAACATTTGTTTCTCAGGCATTTGCCGGAGATACAATTTCCCTTATAGAAATTATGATGGCTGCCTTTAAACATACAGGATTTTCTCTTGTGAATGTACTTCAACCATGTGTGACATTTAATAAAATAAACACTTATGCATACTATAAAGAACACGCATACAAACTGAATTCGGATTATGATCCCACAAATAAAGAAAACGCGTTACAAAAAGCTGGAGAACTACATTTAGAAAAATTTGCACTAGGAGTTTTATATCAAAACAGTCGACCGACATATCATCAGCAGGTACTATCACCTGAAGATAATGAACTTGTCTATAAAGAAAGAAATACGAATAATATAACTTCTGTTCTTTCTGAATTTGAATAATTATTCAAAATAGTTATACGATTTTCAAAAAAAAACTTAATCTGATAATGTAATATTATAAACATTTGACACTTAGCAGGTGTTTTGTTATACTGCTAATACATATGAATTTTTTAATTGGCTCATCAAAACAACAAATTCTTCCGGTTATTCCAGTTAGAGACGGTATTGTGTTTCCCAAAACCGAAAATGTACTTATTTTCGGAAGAGCAAAAAGTATTGCTACAATCCAGGAAGTATTAAAAAGAGATAAGAAAATGGTCCTTGTCATGCAGAAAAGTGCATCAGTTGAGGATCCGGGTAAAGATGATCTATATGAGGTGGGGGTGGTAGTTACCATAGAAAAAACTGTCATTGGCGAAAAAGGAGAAATAAACGCACTTGTAAAAGGAATAGAAAAAGTAAAAATTGTAGCGATAACAAAAGAGACTCCTTTTCTGGAAGGTGAAATTCAGCCCATCATTGAAACCGTAACAACGGATGAAGAAATTCAAGCGATGGTAAAACATATTTCCCTGCAAGTAAAGAAAGCAATTAATCTGGGTAAAGCGGTAGATTTTGTTTTTCTGATGAATATCCTGAATGTTGGTACACCACAAGATTTTTCATACCATATTGCCATGATTTTGGATATTAAGGAAAAGGAAAAACAATTACTTCTTGAAGAAAATATTTTAAAGAAACGGTTGAGCAGACAGGTTGAGTTAATAAATAAAGAAGTTAAAATCCTCGAAATTGAACAGAATATTTCAGCCAAAACGCAACGCAAATTTGAAAAAGGGATGAAAGAAACGTTCTTAAAGGAAAAAATGAAAACGATTGAGGAGGAGTTAGGCGGTGGTGAGGATAAGGATATTAAAG
>CAZYXQ010000074.1:0-5144 GCA_964651235.1 uncultured Gammaproteobacteria bacterium | reverse complement strand
ACACACTATTTTTCACAAAACCAATTAGATGATCTAAAAACCGCAAAAAAGATTCTTCTTCAAAAAATGAAAATTCCCTCCAAAACCGATGAAAAAATGCACTATAAAAAATTAATCAGCTATTTACTTCGGAAGGGTTTTACCTATGAAGTGGCAAAAAAAGCATTTGAAGAATTACAGGATAACAAGTAAAATAGGGATTAATTACTAATTTAGGTTCGAGGAGATTTTACGTATAAAACAATTTTCCATAATAATTAATATAATGAGATATAACAATCCATTCCATAGTTTTGGGTATCTTTAATATTCTCCTCGAACATCCCTATATAAGATGTTCATATGATTGACTTAATTAAAAAATTGCTTTTTGGAGACAAAAACCGAGAAACAGAAACCGCTCAACTTACACAGGTTCAACAACAAGCAAAAGAAATAACCCTTAAGGCCAATGAAGAAGCGCTTTTGATTAAACAAGAAGCGCAAAAAACACTTGCCGAAGCGTTGGAACTTGAAAAAAAACTTGCTTCAAAGGAAGAACACTACAGTGAAAAAGAACAATCGATCCTCAAAGAAAAACAACAAATTGAACGTGAAAGACAGAGCATTAATGATGTTAAACGCGATCTTGAAGAAAAACGCGATGCAATTTTACAGAAACTTGAGAAAGTAGCTCAACTTACCAAAGATCAAGCGAAAAACCTCCTTCTTCAAGGGTGGGAAGAAAAATTAAAGGGAGATATTGCAAAACAAATTAAACAAAGTGAGGAAGAGATCAAAAAAAACGTAGATGAAAAAGCAAAGCAGATGCTAGTTGAAGCTATGAGATATGGAGCAACTGATTATGTAGCCGAATATACCCTTTCCGTTGTTCATCTGCCAAGTGACGAATACAAAGGGAGAATTATCGGAAAAGAAGGAAGAAATATTCGTGCGTTTGAAATCTCAACCGGCGTTGATGTGGATCTGGAAGAAGAAGGTGTTATTAAACTTTCATCTTTTGATGCCGTAAGGAGAGAAATTGCACGAGTTGCTCTCGAACGACTTATAAAAGATGGGCGTATTCAACCGCCACGAATTGAAGAAATCGTTGCAAAAACAAAAGAAGAAATTGAAAAAGTAATTTTTAAAGCAGGAGAAGAACTCGCCCACAAAGTCGGTGTTTTTAATCTTCCTTCGGAAATCGTCCATTTGTTAGGAAGATTTAAATATCGATATTCGTATGGACAGAATATGATCGTCCATACTCTTGAAGAAACACGAATCGGGGTTGCGTTAGCGCATGAGCTTAATGCGGATGTCAATGTTGTAAAACTAGGATGTCTTCTTCATGATATCGGAAAAGTAATTGATGCAAAAGAAGGTTCGCATATTGATCTCGGTGTTGAAATTGCAAAAAAATATCGTTTCCCTCAAAAAGTAATTGATTGTATAGCATCGCATCATGAAGATGAACCTTTCAAATCCATTGAGGGTATAATCGTTTATATCGCTGATGCAGTATCCGGAGGAAGACCCGGAGCTAGACATGAAGATCTGGGCGAGTATCTCAAACGGATTAAAACGATAGAAGATGCCGCAAAATCTAAAAAAGGAGTCCGTGAAGCATATGCGCTTCAGGCAGGAAGAGAACTCAGAGTCATCGTAAAACCAGAGGAAGTATCAGATGATGAAATGACAGAACTCGCCTCAAAAATAAAAGATGATTTGGAAGAAAAATTTGAGGTATTTCCCGGACAAATTAAAATAACTGTAATACGCGAAATGAGAACTGAGGAACGAACAAAAATATAAAAACAACAACGCACCTCATCCTTCGTATTATCATAACAATCTAAATTTGATATAGATTGTTATAATAAGATATTCTTAATATAGATTGACAAGAGGCTTTAAACTGATTAAGCTATTGGTGTTTCATAATTAATATATTTATTCATTACCCAAAAGGAGGTGAAACACATATGACAAAAGCAGACCTCGTCGCACAAGTAACAAAAAAAGCTGGTCTTACTGCAAAAGCAGCAAAAGACGCAGTTAATGCTGTGTTCGGATCAGTCACTGACGCTCTTAAAAGAGGAGAAAAGGTTGTTGTAACTGGTTTTGGTACCTTTATGGTGAGAAAACGCGCTTCCCGAAAAGGACGCAATCCTCAAACAGGTGCTGAGATTCAAATACCCGCAACAAAAACTCCAGGTTTTACAGCAGGTAAAAGCCTGAAAAGATTGGTGAAATGATTTTTTTATAAAAACCCCCTTTCTGTAATAGAAGGGGGTTTTTTGTTGATACAGAATAATATGATATACTCTAAGCATGACTATATTCATAGCATCAGACCATCGTGGTTTCGAGCTTAAGAATAGAATCATCGAATACCTTCATGAAAAAAATATTCGTATAGAAGACTTGGGTAACTACGAACTTGATCCACTTGATGATTATCCTGATTATGCGAAAAAAGTTGCTCAGGCAGTATTACAAAATACTGATGAACACTTAGGAATTGTAATCTGTGGTTCGGGAGTCGGCGTATCAATTGTTGCAAACAGATTTCCCAAGATCCGATGTGCAGTTGGTTTCCTGAAAGAACAAGTGATTCATACAAGAGAAAATGATCAGGTCAATGTACTTGCACTTCCTTCAGATTACCTTTCATTTGAAAAAACGAAAGAGATAATCGATGTATTTATCCTTACAAAACCAAAACAGGAAGAAAAATACTTTCGTAGGACTAAAAAATTAGATGAGATCACAATCTAGTCCTTCAACACAAGTTGATACTTCCCTTCAGCATTTTTCTCAATCAAACCCTTGATTTCCAGATTGGATAGTCCAAGAGATAAAAGTTGAGGAGTCGTATTGACGGAAACTAACAAGTCATCAAATAAAATTGGTTCTGTTTCTAACAGTTCAATTATCTGTTTTTCCTTGCCTGACAATGAAACAGCACAAGAGGAACAGGATAGTTTCTTGTAGTTAATCTCACCAATAATATCTTCAATTCCTGTGACCAATACTGCTCCTTGTTTTAATAACATATTCGGGACATACGACATCAACGAAGTTATCGGAGACGGAGGTGCAAAAACGTCTTTACCCTGTTCAAGTGCATATTTTGCAGTAATGAGTGAACCCGATTGCTGAGCTCCTTCTATAATAATTACTCCACATGCCAAACCGGAAATCAATCTGTTTCTTGCCACAAACAAACCTCGTTTAACCGTATGTCCGGGAGGAAATTCGGAAAGAACAATCCCCGATTCTTTAACTATCTGTTCGTAGAGTAGATTATTAGCTGGTGGATATATGATATCCACTCCGCACCCCATGACTGCTATTGTTTTACTTTTTGCACTTATCGCACCGGAATGAGCTATACTATCAACTCCTAATGCAAGTCCGGATACAACCGTCATACCGAAAGATGAAAGTTCAAAACTAAATTTATGAGCAAGTTGCATACCATATGATGTAGGTTTACGCGTACCGACAATAGCTATAATGTGCTGTTCGGAAAAATCAACGGAAAAAAAATCTCCTTTTATATATATGCATATTGGCGGATCACTTATCCTTTTTAGCTGTTGGGGGTAGTTTTTATTATTTCTTGAGATCAATGTAATATTTTTTTTCTCAAGTTGACAATATGTCTCTTTTAAAGAGAAATTCTTTCTAAATAATATAAAACGTGAACTTAATACGTAACCCAACAATGATTTTAATTGTTTTGCTTCTGCATTATATGCTTGTTCAGAAGAACCAAATGTGTTTACGAGCATATCATACATATGAGGACCGATTCCCTGAAAATAAGAAAATCCCATACAATATAGATCTTCGTTATTTAAAACCATAAGCAACCATACCAAATAAGACATATGCCCGCAATGGATTATCTGCTACAAAAATACGTAAATGGCCTTTTCTTACTAGTAGTTACAATGAAAGACACCACCAGGGAATTTTTTTTTCATCTTGATGGATAAAATAGTCGGGGGTATTTTTTTCAATCTGATACATGAATGTTTTTACCGCACAAGATGATGGATTGATCTGATAAGCCTTGATAAACGCTTTGCTGCTTATGTTGTGAAAATTCATTTTTTCCAGTATTACCGAAAGATGGAGAAGCGAAAGATAATCATTTTCTTTATCAACTAATGATGTAAGTTGCCCAGGGTCACTCCTTATATCCTTAAATGAAGCATCATCCGTGAGAACAATTATTTTACTATTTACAAATACAACGCGCCAATCCGAATCAATCAGTATATCACGAATAAACATATCTGCCCAGGGAGTTCCATCCTGATGACTGAATACAACAGTATGAATATTGTATTGCTTAAAAAGCCTATCCCGAACGTTTATGTGTTCTTGGAGAGGAATATATGAATTACTAAAAAAATCGGCAGGATACGCCTCCGGTCTATTATCGACAAATACGCTGTACCGGGGATACAGTCTGTAAATCAAATACCCACCCACATCAAAATTATTGAATATCTGACTCGGTAATTCATACTGTTTTATAAAATCTGTGGCTTGTTTCTCCTCCTCAAAAAATCCTACTCCAAAACGACTTTTTATATCAAACACATTATTGTATGTTCCGGAAATAAAGAAAAAAATACCCACCCCGACCAACCCCACATAAATCAAAGGGAGAATCCGTATGAACGTATGTTTATATGGTACGTTAATTGAAAAAATATACCGAATAACCTCTTGAGCTGCTATTGAGGTAGCAGGAATTGCTATAAAAACAAAAAAAGGAGTGTGACGTATTTGCCAGATACTCGCGAGAAAAAAAGTAAGGAACAAAAATACAATTTGATATTTTTTGTGAAATAGCAATAAAACAGCTGACCCAATTATGAGTGGTAGTAACACAAAAAAATACCGAATTAGCGGATTAAGCATAACTGAATTGAGAAAAAATATATTCTGATTTTCAACAATGTTATATCCATAGTTTCCAAACATGGTGAAAGGATAAAAAGCTCCTGCTAATCCGTTCGGATTACATATGAGTGCACATACACTAAAAATAAATAAAAAGATAGATTTTTTCCGAGCACGCTTCATTTCACTCATTCCGTAAAAGATGAGTAGAAATAAACCAAAAACAAACGATATGTGCA
>CAZYXQ010000073.1:0-5247 GCA_964651235.1 uncultured Gammaproteobacteria bacterium | reverse complement strand
ACAACTCCAATAAATGTATTCGCCAACATCATAAAAGCTGCTGAGTATGTGACAAGTTTTTTCCTCCAGATGAGATACAGAGACTGACCTACAGCAGACAATATTGCAAAAAATCCTCCTAATCGCCATGTGGGAATTGAATTAGGTTGAAACAGAAGAAGTAATGCAATCAAACTTAAGATAAGTGCAATAATATTTACCTTATTTATCTTGTCTTTTAAAAAGATGAATCCCAGAATAGGAGTCAGAATTGCATACGTGTAAAACAGGAAAAGTGCATTACTGATCTGTGTATATAAAATACCGTAGGTAAACATAAGATTGGTTAATGCATATCCGAAAACGGTTGTGAGCAGGAGAATAAGAATATTTTTTTTCTCAATTTTTATTTTTGCTTTTGAGATGAATAGAAAATAAACCACTGCGGATAAAAATGCAAAAATATAACGCAAAAAAACCTGTGAGATAGGTGGCATTCCCCCACCTCCAAGTATCCGGATAAGAACAGGCATTGTACTATAGAGAAAGGCTGAAGTTACAAGTAACAGAATGCCTTTTGTTGTTTGAGAGGGTTCTTTTTTCTTCATTATCTTCATAATTATATCAAACGGTCAAATATTCCTTATGCGTTGATAAGAAATGCATTCTATTCAGGCTTTTTTCAGATTCCTTTCCTAAAATGTATTTTGTTATACATTGTATGTACTTAATCGGAGGTGAACCATATGAACAAAAACATTTTAATCGGTATCACGGCCTTATTAATGGGCGGTATTATTTTGACCGGAGCAGTATCAATTTTTGCAGGTGAGACAAATAAACCGCATGCGACTTTGATAAACCGGTTAGTAAAACGATTTAATCTGAAGGAAGCAGATGTTAGAAGAGTATTTGAAGAAGAGAGGATAAATCGGCAAAAGGAACGAGCAGTACAAATGGAAGAGAGACTTTCTCAGTGGGTGCAAGACGGGAAGATAACAGAAGCACAAAAAAAGCTAATCCTGGAAAAGCAAAAAGAACTTTCGGTACAACGGGTATCAGATGGATTTGCTCTTAAAAACCTCACAAGGGAGCAAAGAAAAACAAAGATGGATGAAGAACGAATAAGTCTGGAGCAATGGGCGACAGAAAATGGGATAGATATGAGATATCTCATGTTGGGTAAAGCAAGATATGGGATGAGGCGAGCAATGAACTCAAGATAAACCATGTTGGTTTTTTTCACACACATTAAAAACCCCCTGTCTTAGGGGGTTTTTAATTGTATAGGATTATTTTTATACACAAATCCCGCTTGACATCATTTAATAGAGCAGCTACCATGAAAGAAAGAACATAATACTATATTCAATAGTTATTAATTATATTCTGTTATGAAAAAAAGAACTTGTTTGATGATCTTCGGATTTGTCTTTACTTTTTTTCTTTCTGGACCGGTATATGCAGATACACTATCCTTTTCGTTTGAATCACCGTTTACCCTAGGTACTATTGATTCACAATTCGGTTGGAGCAGTAAATGCAGTACCGGTACACTTGATCCAGTTCTTGAACCGCTTTGCGATCATTTTATTTCACCGGTGAATGGGCTTTATAGCAGTTTTGGAGCTCAAAGTTTACGGATCTCAAATGCAGCTTCACGTGCGGTAAGTAGAAACGAAAATATTATAAATCAAACGTATACCCGTTCACTTTTAAATGAAGCGGGAGAAACGGGTGCATTCAATGCAGGTTATTCTGGAGGAGAAAGAATGAAATTTTTTGAAGCTGAGTGGGATTTTGCATCTGTTACAAAAGAACCTCAACCAGGTCTTGGATTACAGATAAGTCCCGATAGAGGTGACGGATCAAGATACAGTTTTGTTCGGATAATGGATACGGTTGATGGTATGGCTGTCTATTTTAGAGATTATAAAAACGGTTCGTTTTCAGGAGATCAGCCGGTGGTTGAAGGGCTTGATCGCAAAGTCCCTCATACGGTAAGACTTAAAATCCACTTTATTGACGGTCCTTCAAACGATATTGTTTGGGTGTATGCTGATAATAAGTACAAACTTGAAGGGACAAGCTGGGAAGATTATTGGCGTTTTGATAGTGAAGTCGAACAGGAGCAAGGGCCGCGTACCGTTGATTCTCTTGTATTTAAAACCTGGGGTGATAATTTAAATCCAGCTCCCGGTACAAAAGACTCAGGTTTTTATATTGATAATATAAAACTGAAATCACACGCAAAAAATTTAGTAAAAGGAGCTCCTACCAATATTGATGCATGCAAGAATGACGGATGGACGATATTTACTGATCCAACATTTAAAAATCAAGGAGACTGTGAGAGTTATTTCATGACCCGTAAAGGAGAAGAAGTAAATTAAGTACGAAAAAGCTAAAGCAGGGTTTGATAAAATCGGATCGAATTTTGTAATGCACTTTCCCATCCGGGTTGAAGATTATGATCCGCTTGTGCATATTCCGTATATTGGATATTTATTTTGTATCCTGTTAGAATTTCTACGAGTTCTTCAGACCAGGAAACAGGAACTTCAACATCTGCGGTTCCCTGATGCAGAGAAAGGGGTGCTTTTATATTCTTGTAGTATCGGTCGGGTGAAAAAAGATTGACATCATATTCTGTCTCAAACCGTGAAAGCATTTTACGTAACAGTTTTCCCCGATCTTCATATTCATCAGTGTAAAAAAGGATCGAATACGGAAATGGTTTTGAGACAGGGGCCCAGAGAACTGTGGGATATGGTTTACCTGTGATAGCAAGGACAGAAAGTGCAATATGTCCGCCGTTGCTGTGTCCCCAGATGCCGACTTGTTTTGTATTCGGTTGAGCTAATTCATTCTTCATAGTGACGGTAAGGTTAGGAAGTGAAGTGAGAAGAGATAGTACAGTCGTATAAGTTTGAAAACGTGATTCAAACCCGTCGGATGAAGGTGGTGAAGACATACCATATCCTAAAAAATCAGGAGCTAAGGTGATGTATCCGTTTTTCGCAAGCCCCTCTCCTACCCGTCTGGTTCCTGCACCCGGCGCATATTCTTCATCGGGAACAAATCCCCTTAACATTATGATGACAGGATATATTCCTTCCTTTTTAGGTGCGGTAAGCAGACCGCTTACGGTCCCCCATTTAGTTTCATCCGGCAACAGAGGAACTTTAAAATAAACTATATGGGATACGATGTCTTCGGTTTCAGAATATATTTTTTCTTCCCATTTGATCTGCTGCGGTGTAAAACGGGTTTTGGCAAGGTTTTCAAAACGATATACAAGAAGCGGTTTTTTCTTTTGAGTTTCATGAACAACCGGACTGATTAACACATCAGTGGATTTATATTCATACACATATACACCGACTACAACGAGAATGAAAAACCCTATGATAACAACTGCATATTTCATTTATGAAAGATCAACTTCTGCAACAAGTTGTTTTACCTGATTCATAATTGTGTTTCTCATCCTAATATGAAACTCGTAGTCCTTGCCTTCACCGTCTTCTATTTCCCAGTGGATGATATTGGGGTGTGTCATAAGGTAATCGGGCAGATCTTCTTTTTGAGTCATAATGATGATTTTATGAGAATCGGCAATGATTGAAAGATTAAGCTGAAGAGGGACTTTTTCCGATAAATCAATTCCCAGGATATTCATACATTCTACAACAGGGAGAGCAATTTCTTTTAATTTTTTTCCGCTGAAACGCTCGGCGTGTGTTCCTGCGGATTTCCCGGTATGTTTTTTTGAGTAGCGGTTAAAAAAGGCCTCGGCCATCTGGCTTCTTGCAACATTCCATTTGCAGACAAAAAGAATGTTCATAAAAAATATATCTTCTACATAAGTATACCGTATTCCTTTATAAAAAGGTTCAAGTAACAATTACTATATTTTTTTATCTTCATATTGTATGATAGGGGTATTACGCATTCCATACATATCATCCATATGAAAAAAATACTGGTGACAGGTGCGTTTGGGTTGGTAGGATCGGATTTGGTTGAGGCGCTTTCAAAACGGCACGGACCGTCTTGTTTAATACTTCTTTCACATAAAGCAAAACGAAATAGTTACGGACTCATTGAAAAAGGAGATGTAAGAAACAGTAAACGGCTTGAATTCATTATTAAAAAACATAACATATCGGAGATTTATCATCTCGCAGGATTATTGTCAGTCGGAAGTGAAAAAGATCCGCTTCTTGCATGGGAAGTAAATTTGGGGGGCTTAAAAAACATACTTGATCTGGCTGTTAAATATAAATGTAAAGTGTTTTGGCCCTCTTCCATTGCAGCTTTTGGTCCCACAACGCCGAAAAAAAATACCCCTCAACATACTATCCTTGAGCCAACCACTATGTATGGAGTCAATAAAGTCGCAGGCGAACTTTTGTGTCAGTATTATCACTTACGGTACCATTTAGACGTACGGTCACTTCGCTATCCGGGCCTTATCGGATACAAAGCTCCCCCCGGAGACGGGACTACCGAATACTCAGTGCATATTTTCTACGGTGCCATACAAAAAAAACACTATACGATTTTTTTGAAAAAAGACGCACGGCTTCCCATGATGTATATTGATGATGCAATTGAAGGAACGATACGTCTTATGGAAGCTCCATCAAAAAAGATTACCATCCGGACCAGCTACAACTTTGCTGCGGTGAGCTTTACCCCTGAAGAATTGGTGCGAGAGATTGAACGTCTTGTCCCCGGATTTACCCACGATTATCGTCCTGACGGAAGACAGAAAATTGCGGAATCGTGGCCGCAAACGATTGATGATAGTTCAGCAAGAAAAGACTGGGGTTGGAAGCCGGTCTTTGATTTGCCAAAAATGACAAAAACGATGTATGAGGGATTATTAGTAAAGCTTAAAGCATAACATATGGGAAAAACACTGTTTTTAAATGAGTTACAAAAGGAAGTGGAACGGATTGATACTGTTAAAACCTCAAAACGGAATGAACGCATTATTGAATATTTTGTTTCTCCGGTGAAAGCCAGAATCGAAGGAAAGTTAGTAACAATTTTTAACTCCAATGATTATTTGGGTTTACGACATGATCTGGCAGTCAAAAAAGCAGAACATATCGCTTCCCAGATTTACGGGGCAGGTCCCGGAGCTGTTCGGTTTATATCCGGATCCATGAAAGTACACCGGGATTTGGAACATGCAATTGCGCGGTTCCACGGACGGGATGATGCTATGATTTTTTCTTCGGCATTTGCAACAAACAT
>CAZYXQ010000072.1:0-5280 GCA_964651235.1 uncultured Gammaproteobacteria bacterium | reverse complement strand
TACTTCGGGAATTTCACTATAATACCAAACCGGAAAAAGTACACAATAATACAATGACACTAAAATGGATGAGTATTTTGATACTTTAAATAATCTAAACAGTAAATATAATACATATGCTGTTGCAACGGTTGAAATGGATGACAACAAAGAGATTTTCCATGTCGAGGAAAAAAATGGGAGCGCGTTATTGAAGATATTGATTAAAAAAGAATATAAGGGGTATCCTGGAGGATGTGAAATACTCCACGTTGATGCAACAAGTGAAAATTCACCGCTATCTCCTCCGAATATATAATATGATTGATTTACGAGAAACAGTATGAAGATAAGAATATATGAGAGGATTGCCATAAGATCATGATTATATCAAAAAAAAACATCCCCCTTAAAGGGGGATGTTTTAATAAGAAAATTCTTTTATTGTACGCACCAGTAACAAGCTGCTCCTCCAACTGTTCCTCCAACATATCCGTTGCTACAAGTGGGTTCCTCAACTACCGTGCCATTTCCTGAATTAATCCATTTAGTATTGTTGTCCGCCTTAAATGATTTTGATCCTGGTACAAAACAAGCTGCAACTTTTTGTGTGCCGGTTGAGCTGTCGTTAATACCGGTAAGAAATATTGAGTCCAATTGACTTCCCGCAAGTTTAAAGAAATCACTTTTGAGTTCACCAGTTCCGATTATTGCATTGATGGCAGTATAGGCTGGTGTATCTCCGACTGTTCCTACTGTTCCCCATGCGAGTGTACCGGTAAAAGGCATAACTCCACCTTTGATAGCAGAGTATCTGACTGCTCCTGACTGGATTTCTGCAACAGTGTTTCTTACACCAGTATCTGTTCCTTTTTTCACCTGCTCAAGGGGATCAAGCGCGGCAAGGAGAGCAACTGCTAAAGCACCCAGAAGGGCGATGACAATGAGAAGTTCAATAAGGGTAAAACCTTTTTTTGAGTTTTTCATAATATATTCATATTAGATGAAACTATTACCAGTTGTCAATAGCATCTTAATATATAAAAATACATCATTGAAATGAAGAAGTGAGGTTATAAATCGGAGTGATAACCGAGATGACTAAAAACCCAACCCCCACTCCCAAAATAATCAAAATCGCAGGTTCGATAAGAGTGGTTAGCGTTTTTACTGCCATCTCTGATTCCATTTCAAAATAATGGGAAATACGCATTAAGGTATCATCAAGTTTACCGGTTTGTTCACCTACTGTAGCCATCTGAACGAGAATAGGAGGATAAATTTTTTCATTATCAAGTGACGTCCCAAGTGAAAATCCCTTTTCAACCTGTTTATATATGTTTCTAAAAGAGTTGCGGTATACCACATTACTGGTTGTTTCAATAATAATACTGAGTCCGTCAAGAATGGAAACACCTGAACCAATGAGGATAGCAAGTGTCCGGGTTGCATCAACAAGGGAAGAAATTTGTATTAATGAACCAAAAGCCGGTAACTTAAGTGCAAGAGAATCAACAAGATATCTTCCCTTGGAGGTACTAATATATCTTTGAAATGCAGTAATAACTACAAACATAAATATGAGAATAAACGGCCAGTATTTTGATGATATATCCGAAACCGTGATTAACACTTTGGTACTGACAGGTAATTCAACATTAAAATCTTTATAAAGACCCAAAAGTTTTGGTATGACAAACGTAATCATTACAAACATAACACCGGCCATACCTACAAGAACAATGATTGGATATGCAAGTGCACCCTTGATCTTCGATTGGAATTCTCTTTGTTTTTCGAGATTTTCAGCAAGTTTAAGAAGAATTTCACTGAGTTTACCTGACGCCTCTCCTGATTTAACTAGTGATACATACAGATTTGAAAAGTATTTTGGATATTTCTGCAATGCCGAAGAAAATGTTTTTCCCGACATTACTTCTTTATTTATATCCTGAATAAGATACAATACCCCCTGTTTTTTTACCTGTTTTTCCAGAATATTGAAACAGTCGATCAGTGTAAGACCGGCATTAAGCATGATTGCCAATTGTCGGGTAAAATCTACGATATCTACAAAGCTCACTTGATTAAAGAGAGCTTCGAGTTGAGGAAAAAGTGATTCAACCTTTGATATATTAATAGGAATATAACCGTTTTTTTTAAGATAATATAGAACTTCCTGTTCGGAATTAGAATCAAGTATTCCATTAACTATTTTTTCTTTTTTTAAGGCTTTATATTTGTATTTCAAGTGAAATTAAACAATAAATTTGCTAATAAGATTTTTTCTTATGGCGTGTTCGAATGCGGTATCTTTTGTAATAAGACCGGCTTTGAAAAGTTGAGCTAAGTATTTTTCAAAAATTACCATTCCCTGATCTTCACTTGTTTCAAGAACATTATCAAGCATAAAATTTTTTCCGTCTCGAATTATTGAACTTGTTGATGGCGTATTAAGAAGAATCTCAAAACAGGGAAGTCTTCCCAAACCTTTTGAATCTGGAATAAGTCGTTGTGCCACCACCGCAATTAAGGTGTTAGACAGAGTATTTCGGACCTGATTTTGTTGACTAGATGGAAATGCGTCAACAATACGGTCAACAGCTTCTCTTGTTGATCCAGTATGAAGAGTCGAAAAAACCAGATGGCCTGTTTCGGCAATGGTAAGTACGGATGAGATCGTATCGTAGTCTCGCATTTCTCCTACCAATACAACATCCGGATCTTCACGAAGAACTGATTTTAAAGCAGTCGTCCAGGCAAGAGTATCCTGATGAAGTTCTCTTTGGGAAATTATCGATTTACCCAGCGGATAGGTAAACTCGATCGGATCTTCAATTGTTACAATATGTTTAGCTTGACTTTCGTTAATTTCATTGATAATCGAGGCAAGAGAAGTTGATTTTCCTTCTCCTGTAGGACCGGTAAACAGAATGAGCCCCTGTTTATAGTTGGCAAAACTATGAAACAAAGGCGGTAACCCGAGTTCGTCAATCGTTTTTATCGTATCGGGGATGAGACGAAATGCCGCACTTAAGAGCTTTTTATTAGTGTAAATATTTACACGAAAACGATGTCCTTGATAATCTATCCCAAGATCAATCTCCTTATTTTCTTCAAGAAAAGTTTGTTGTGAAGGAGTAAGAAGCGGAAATAATAATGAAGAAGTATCATCTCCGGAAAGTATTGAAGTAGAGCGAAGAAACAGAAGTTGATTATTGATCCGTATTGTCGGGTAATAATGGGGAATCAGATGTAAATCCGAAGCCTTTTTATCAATAGTTATTTGTAATAAATTGTTTATTTCCATACAACCTATACTTCTGCAATACGTAATACTTCTTCGATAGTAGTAATACCGTCAAGAGCCTTTAAATATCCGTCCTGTTTCATGATTATGAGGGTTTCACATCGAGCTTGTTTTTCAATCTCTTTTGCTGAAGCTGACTGTAAAATCATTTTATTAATGGTGGGAGTTATTTTGAGAACTTCAAATATGGCAATGCGTCCCAGATATCCTGAGAAATTACACTCAGTACAACCCTTACCTCGAGCAAGTTTTATTGGTTCACCGTTTTTGTATTTTGCCGGAAGTAAAGTACTGAGAGTATTTATAATATTGTCTTTAATCTGTGGTGTTGGTTCGTATAGTTCTTTACAGCTTTCACACACTTTTCTGGCAATACGTTGTGCGACGGAGGCGTTTAAAACAGAAGAAATAAGAAAAGGTTCAGCGCCAAGATCAATTAAACGGGGAATGGCAGTAGCAGCATCGTTTGTATGAAGTGTAGAAAATACAAGATGTCCTGTTAAAGCGGCTTGTATGGCAAGCTGAGTAGTTTCTTTATCACGGATTTCTCCGACCAGAATAATATTTGGATCCTGACGTAAAAATGATCGTAATCCTGCCGCAAAGGTTAATCCGGCTTGTGGATTTGTCTGTACTTGGTTTATTCCTACTATTTGATATTCCACAGGATCTTCGAGGGTAACTATGTTTACAGTGGGTTTATTTAATTTTGTCAAAACTGAATACAATGTTGTTGTTTTTCCTGAACCAGTAGGACCGGTAACGAGAATAATACCGTACGGTTTAGAAATTGCTTCTTCGAGATCTTTAAAAGGTGCTCCTCTTAAACCAAGTTCATGTAGAAGAGGTAATCCACCAGTTTTTTTGAGAAGTCTCATAACTACTTTTTCTCCATGAACAGTGGGCAAGGTTGACACACGCAAATCGACTTCCTCATCCCCCATTTTAAAACTGAATCGTCCGTCCTGAGGGATGCGGCGTTCATCGATTTTCATTTCAGAGAGTATTTTAATCCTTGAAATGAGAGAATCATGAATCGTACGTGGAAGGGTGAGTTTTTCTTGAAGAACCCCGTCAATACGGTATCTGATTCTTGTTTTGTTTTCCTGTGCTTCAATATGGATATCAGAAGCTCGACCCTTCATTGCAAACTCCAAAATAGTATCTACAATCTTTGCAATTGGAGCTTCTTTAACTACTGTAGTTTTTTCTTCAACTATTTTATGAGATTCTCCACCGACTTCAGCAAGTGCCTCCTTTACTTCAGGAGATAATCCTCTTGTGTAAGAAATGCTTATTCCCCTAATAATGTCATCAAGATTTGCTAGTGCCAATATAATTTTTTTATTTGTTTTTTTTTCAAGAAAATCATTTAGATTAAAGTTGAGGGGATCTGAAGTAGCAACAAAAACCGTATCATTTTTTATATCAAATGCATACGGGAGAATCGAATAGGTACGCGCTACTGATTCGGGGATGAAATTCAGGGCTTGTGGATCTGCGGCTGAAGAAGAAATATCTATATAGGGAACATGAAGCAGTTCAGCCTGGACCTTTAATATTGATGATTTGTTCAGCGTCGAATACTTGAGTAGATACTCGTATATAGAGAGATTTTTATTTAATGCATCGATCTCATAACGTTCTCCTGCAGTTTCATCTATAACGCCATTTTCAATCAATCGAGCAATAAATTGTTTTGGTGAAATTATCATAATACTGACAAAGTCGAATTTACACTGTTACTATAAATATAGTGAGGTTTTTGATAGAATTCAATAATAGATATGCTGCCTCTATTGGTTATCGCCTCTTCCAAGGAAAAAATCGATACTTATATTAAAACTACTTATTCTGAAAGTAAATATCTTCGGTATGAACGAATTGAAATTTACCCTGAGAAGGATGATTTAACAATATTGCAAATTAGAGAATTACAAAAACAAATACGGACACATGCTGGTTTCGGTAGGATAATTATTCTTTTTCAT
>CAZYXQ010000071.1:0-5367 GCA_964651235.1 uncultured Gammaproteobacteria bacterium | reverse complement strand
TCCATTCGTTACTATAGTTATATGCCATATTGTGAGAAGTAACTTTATCGTCTTTATCTAAAGGTATTAATTGCCTATATGCGCTATACGCCTCCTGAAAATATAATTGGGTTTCTTCACCATTAAATGGAACAACCAAATCATATTGACCTTCCTTCAAACGAACTACATCAACCCTATTACGCTGATTCGGGTATGTTTCCACAGACCCCTGGCTTGTGAAGAAAGTGTCACTCAGAAATTTATCATTAATATTATACAAAGAGTATCTCGAACCAAAATCTTCAATTTTTTCACCGAGCAATGTGTCATAGAATTCTTGAGTTTGCAAGTTTAGCTCATTATTTTCGTTCAGATGATCATTTCCCCATTCTGGAACCCGGTCTTTATTTACAATAATGTATCTAACGTCCAATTTTTGAAAAATTTCACCAACTTTTTTAAAGTCTTTCTTTTGCAGTAAACTTAAAATAACTCCGTTGAGTTCAGGCTCGCTTTTTGTTGAAAAACTCGTAAATCCGGTAAGGTCAGACGCGCCTGCCAAAAACTGCAGGGGCGAAACTCCGTAATAAAATAAGTTCGGATTCTTTCCATCTTCAATAGTTACATAACTCGGGGTATTCAATGGTAGCCACAAATATTTAGCTTCAGAGCCTTGCTTTTTGACATAAGATACTAAGCTAAGATAATCACTGTTAAACGTTCCACTAAAACCGATTCTACGGTGTTCGAAGTAAAGTTTTTGATAAAATCCGTAAGCATTTACTATGACAACACATAAAACCGCCAAATAGCATAATCTGAAAAGATTTTTGCGAAGGCGTTGTTTTAAAATCAAAAATGACGCACAGATCGCAAAAGCGCTTGTAAAAGCCATTGCGTATGCAAATTTATCATACATATTTCTGAAAACAGTGAAAAAAGGAATATTGTTATTTAAGAATAAAAACAAATCCAAATTCCATCTCCCTAGATTTGGAGTCACAAACAACATAGAAATTAATAAACAAATTGTTGATAGAATGTAAACTTCTTTATTTTGCTTACGAGTTCTTTGAATAAAGACGCCGGCTAAAAAGATGACTATCAAAACTATAATACCGTAGGAGTTAGCTAAACCGGAATTGTATATTTCATTCCATGACATCCTAATATATGAGGAAATTTGATGATAAGGCGGATTCAATTCAGACAAAGCGATTATCATTTGAGAATTCTGATATTTAAAAGCCTGTGAAATAACAGTGGAAGCAAATTCCAAAGAACCAGATTTAACTATAACTGGAAAAATAATATGTAGTAACCAATAAGAATTCAAAAGTAAAAAAACCAGTACTGACAATAAAATCGATTTAAGGGGAAAATGGTATTTAATGATTGATTCACTTACTATTATTGGAAATACGCAGACTATTGTTGCTGCATACCATGGATAGGTCAAGATAGTCGAACTGAAAACAGAATATATTGTAATCGAAAGCAAAACTGGGACAACCGACTTTTTTTTGAATCCTAGAAATAAGAAATATAGACACAAAGGGAAAACACTCACTATATACATTGATGCTAATTGATGCAAATAAAAAGATTTGGTGATAAACACAGAAAATATGTATAACAAAGATGAAATGATCCGCGATTGTTTCTCTTTCAACCAAAGCCCCAACAAAAAATAGAAAGAAATAAAACCAACGGATATATTCAATGCGTACAAGAAACCCTGAGTATTAAAAAGTACGAAAAACTTTTTAATTAACAGAATGACTGTGACAAATGGCAAATATGCACTTGGCGACCAATAATAATTGATTCCACCAAGAAAATTATTAGTAACGATATTCAGTAGATAGGATTTTATGTATTCATATGGAAATACATAATATAATCTTGCGTCGTCACCACCCACTAGATACAGTTTCTCCCAACCCCCGAATAATAGATAAGTCATTATAAAAACTAAAAGACCTATGGAAACTGCGAATACATGTTCTCGAATAAATCCCTCGATATTGGTAAAAATATTTTTAACTAATTCCTTCATATGAATATTTCTGTTAATCCTCTAAAGGACCTACTTAAAATGTTTGACTCCATGACACATTGATCATCAGCCATGATACTTAGTACAACTTAAGTTCGAGGCGAATAACGAAAAGTGCCATATTCTAGCGAAACCTAAGTTTTTTGTCCTACCAACATTTTATACCTATTTCCTCGCAAAAACGTAAAAATGATTAGACAATAACCTATTTACAAAAGGTAATTTATTAATGGGATACAAATAAGCAATAATATAATAGGGAAGCTTCAATAAATTAAATTTGTAAGGGTCACTAAATAAAACTATCTTAAATTTCGTAAATTTTGACCTTGCAAGCGCTGCCTTCAATGTCCAGAATGTTTGTTCGTTTATGTGTACGATCTGATCATATGCATTTCGAAGCTCAAGCCCTATTCTTCTATTGGAGCCTGATATCATGTACAGAATATTTAGCAATACAAAATTAACGTAGCGTTGATAATATTTGACAAAATAATTGACATAAATCCTATTTGGAGCAGTATGCGCCATCAATGCCCCTCCTCGTTTTAGTGTTCTGTATGATTCATTTAGTAAATCAAGAAACGCTTGGGCATTGTTTAAATGCTCAATTACATCGGTAGACACTATAACGTCGAAAAAATCAGAGCCATACTTAAGATGGCAAACGTCTCCCCGATGGATTTCCGCGTTTTTGATATGTTTCTCCTTCATCAACTTTTTCGAAAGCGCAACCGCGACTTCTGAGTAGTCAATTCCATAGACTGTATATCCCTTCTTATGCGCAAAATATAAAAACTCTCCTTTACCACACCCTGCGTCTAGCAATCGAGTGATTTTATCAACTGAAGGCAAACGTTTATAGATATAATCGATTGAAGGCGCTAAATCAGTAAGACCTTCTCTATATTGTTTTGATCCTGCATAGTCTTCATTCAAATAAATAGTTTTTAGTATAAAATTTCGGATTAACGCGATACTTATGAATAAATTTTCTTTTTGATTTTCTCATAAGTATCTGTCGTAAATATAACGATAAATCTTATCAGGAAACAATAATACCAGTTTATAACAAAACCCTTTTATCTTACTTGATAAGTAAGCCTTAAATCTGAATGGCGACTTTGTGACAAAGGATGTTCTTTTTTGATATTTAAAATACGCGTCTTTTTTAGGATGGTTACACTCAAAATTCCATGGTTTATCTGGACCCGTAAAATGCAACACTTTTGGCTTTTTTAACACATTATCGAATTCTTTTTTAGTGTAATTAGAGAATTTATAACTCTTCACTAGATAGACACCGGCGTCCACATTGTATTCCACTGGAATTCTTAACCAATTTTTACAGTAGAATGCATTCAGAACATCCTGATCACATGACACTAATTTTTGTGAATTAGTATTGATAAAATTAACAAGAGATACGCGCTTAATATAACGACGCATTCGTTTTAGATTCATCAACATAACTCCACTATTAAATATATCTGTATTTTTACAGTTAAGTCTATAAGCATGTCTATAGTATCTAGAGGCTCTTCGGTCAAAAAGCTTTATAGCGGCCAAAAAATGTTTTCCTAAACGAATATTCCATAGATTAGAAATATCTGTTTGAAAAATTATGTCTGAATCAATATAGAGAATCTTATCTAAAGGCAAAAAGTAAGGCAAAAAAACACGAAAAAAGGCTGCATTAGATATGTAACCTTTTCCTTTAAAACGAGTGATGGCATTATCTAAAACCTTAATAAAATTAAGCGAACAATTCTTATATCTAAGTAAAGATAATCGAAGCAATTTGATATTCTGTTCCGAAAGGCTTTTATAAAAGATGTATATCTGAACTTCTACAATTGAACTTGAAAGATTATCCAACACTGATACTAAAGTAACAGCCGCATGTGATGCATAATTATCGTCTATGTTGCATGCCACATTAATAACTGAGCGCATAACAATCGACCTCAATGTAACAAGTTAAAGTAATATTCTAGTGGTGGATGCCATGTCACATTTCTTATCCAATCTGATCTCAAATTCACCCTAATTTGCGTTTGAATATACTTTCTATCACGCATCGTATGTTGAAAATGAACAATGTTCCAAGTGATAGCACGAACAATTGCAAACGCTAGTTGCATCCTTCCTAAAAACAATAAATACATTACAAACGCTAAGCACAGTGTAATGTGAATTGGCATTATTTTCCAGATAGTTTTGATGTCCAAGTTCTTTAGGTAAGTGTTTATACGGTTTTTAAATGAATGATACTGTATAAACGCATTATTCATTGACGTGCTAGTCGCACCCATTTTATGGTAAATGACTGATCTATAAGCGTAAACGACTCTATAACCTGCAAGCCATACACGATGGCACATATCCGTTTCTTCAAAATAAGCGAAATACGAAGGGTCAAGAATATCGCCATTCACCTCAATCTTTTTAAGCACTGATGAACGAAACATCATACAGGCGCCCTTTACGGTGTACAAATCTATCTGTTTATCAAATTTCTTATTAACTTTTGCGCCAAAACCATAATGATATAAAAACCCATTCGGCGTCAAAAATGCACCAACGCTATCATGAGTATCCGGGTGATCCATCAGAAGAATTTTACTTTGCGCTCCTCCAATAAAAGAGTCGTTTTCAAAAACTTTTACAAGTTCTGTTATAAACGCCTTTGTTACCCGGGTGTCATTATTCAAGAATAAGATATAATCACCCTTTGCAACTCTATATCCTACGTTGTTAGCGTCAGAAAATCCAAGATTCTTCTTGTTTATAATGACTTTTGTTTTTGGATAATGTGTCTTAACCCAAGAAACGGATCCATCTTTCGAAGCGTTGTCTACAAAAACTATTTCGTAATTCTTCCAATCCTGTTTAGAAAGACTTCTAAAACAATCAGCAAGCCATCGAAGACCGTTCCAATTAACTATTATTATGGATACTAATTTTTGATTCACCTGATTTATTAGACAAGATTGGACTAATTAATGCCAAAATTATAAAACTTTTTGTACTTTTCTATTTGATTTTTGGAAAAACGCATCTTAATTCTTTTAGCAGGGTTCCCTCCTACTATAGTAAAAGGTTCTACATCATGTGTACAGACACTTCCAGCCCCAATGATAGACCCTTTTCCAATATGTACACCTGGAAGGATTGTAACATGAGAGCCTATCCAAACATCATCTTCAATAACAACGGGCTATATTCATATCCCTGTAAACATATAGGCTTAGAATAATCTGCATATCTATGATTAAATGTCAAAATCATACTATATTGACCTATTCCGACATATTTACCGATTC
>CAZYXQ010000070.1:0-5413 GCA_964651235.1 uncultured Gammaproteobacteria bacterium | reverse complement strand
ACATTTATCCGGCAGTAACCGGAGAAGAAATTCTTCAGCGAGGTACAATACAGCACAGGGATATTCCCGTTACTACCCAAAATACCAACAATCCTCCAAAAATGATGGAATATTTCCATAGTGTGACCTCCCAGGGAGTAGTGCTGCTGGAAGGAAGGGTATCACATCCGCTTACTCAGCTAAACGTCAATACTTCAAAACTAGCAAGCGGTGCAGCGGAAGGAGAGCCGTATAGAACAGTAATGACCGCAAACACTGACAAACTGGGAATATTTAAGATTGAAGTAGAACAAGGAAAACTCGAACAAACGGATGAATATATGGAAGTTTTTTCAGAACTGGAATTAGTTAAGGTGGATTTGCGACAACCCCTTGTCAAACAAAATCTGTTTGATCAACTGATAGCATTGGTTAGAAAATTTGTTTTTCCAGGTCTTGCTCAGGCTGCAACTCAAACAACAACATCAATAAAAATTGAACCGATTCCGCAGTTCCTTGAAGGTTATGCCTATGATGGTAAAGGTAATATTATACCGAATGCGCTGGTGGGAGTATATCTCAAATTTTCAAATTCACCCTATTCGGAAAAAAAGGCAGATGAAACGGGATTTTATCGGTTTACCTCAGAATTTCTTCCTCACCAACCATATGAAATCCGGTATACCAGTCCGACAGGAGTTGTGATAAAAACGAGTACAACCAAATTTTTATCTCAAAATTATAAGTATATCGCTGAGCAAAATATAAACCCTTTTATTGGAAGGGATCAAAATGATAATATTGCTCCTAAGTTGGGCAAAACTTCGACTCCAACACCGGTTGGATATGAAAATACATACAACAAAGGTGCTAATAACTCAACGAAAGCCGACTCAAGACTTAATAGATCGGTTGCAGACCAAAAGAATATACAAATAGTGACTCTTGTGGTCATCCTTCTATTCCTTATTGGCGGAGTTGTAGGAATCATTCTTTACATGAAGAAAAAACAAACATCTTCTCCAACAGGTTTCTAGTGTGATATCATATCTTTCTGATATGTCTGATAGATCAATTTATTCTTACCATCTACCTCATCAACTTATTGCGTCAAAACCAGCTTCTCCGCGGGATACATCCGTCTTAATGGTATATGATACGAAAGAAAACACGATAGTATTTGATACATTCCTTCATATATCCCGATATCTGCCCAAACACTCATTTCTTGTCCTAAATGAGACAAAAGTGGTTCCATCAAGAGTCATTCTGTATAAAAAAACGGGCGGAAAAGTAAAAACATTGTTCCTGGTGAATGAAAAACAAAAAGAGAAAGATCATGTCAGGTTTTTTTGTGATCGTATGGTAGAGGTGGGAGATGATCTGTTTTTTAATTCGGGAGAACGTGTGACAATCATAAAACAGGAACAACACATATTTACCGCCCAGATGCAGTTTTTACCTCACCGTCTTTACAGCCTGTTATCGGTTCAGGGAACCATGCCAATACCGATGTATATAAAAGATACTCCGCTTGATGAACAGGAGTTACGACATAAATATCAGACAGTTTTTGCAAAATACCAAGGTTCAGCAGCAGCTCCTACTGCGTCGCTCCATTTCACAAACAGGATTTTCACACGTTTGGAAAAAAAACAGATATCAAATATTCGTCTGACCCTTCATGTAGGAATGGGGACGTTTGCACCGGTAACAGAATCACAGATAAAAAGGAAAAAACTACACCTTGAATGGTACGAGATAAGTGCATCTGCACACAGTCGGATACTGCAATATAAAAAAGAAAAAAAACCTCTTGTAGCTGTTGGAACTACAGCTGTCCGAACCCTTGAGTCAGTATATAAGACACACAAGTTAAGCGGAGCGACAGATCTTTTTATTTATCCGCCATATCGTTTTCTTATGGTTGATCATATGATTACGAACTTTCATTTGCCGAGCACATCCTTAATGATGTTGGTTGAGGCTTTTTTACAATATAAAAAAGCTAAGAAATCACTTGTTGAGCTGTATGAGATAGCAATAGAAAAAAAACTCCGGTTTTATTCATTCGGCGATGCGATGCTTATCCTCTGACTGTAATTCCTTCTTGACTTTCACGCGTGTGTCGCTTATTATCAAAATACCGCAACACACATATTATTTATTGTTGCACCAAATTAAATATGGCAGACACGCCCAAGTCTAAGGACTTAAAATCTTATATTGCAGATATTGAAAAATTGGCGGATGAGTATCTCGTAAAAAAAGCTCCTGCAATGCCTGAGAACATTAAAGAACTTATCGTGAAATTCGGACCATGGATATCTCTTATCCTTATTATTATGGCTGCACCGATTGTACTTGGCGCACTGGGCTTGGGTACTTTTTTAATGCCGTTTACTTATCTTGGAGGAATTCAGGCAGGATTTGCTTATACCGTTTCAATGGTATTTACCGTTGTTGTATTAGTAATGGAGCTTATAGCACTTCCGGGACTTTTTAAAAGAGCAAAACAAGGATGGACATGGATGTTTTATGCCACGCTTGTCCAGGCAGTGCAGAATCTGGTTGCCATGAATTTGGGAGGGTTAATCATAGGTACCCTTATTGGACTATATATTCTTTTCCAGATAAAAAGCTATTATAAATAACAGGCGATAATTTTTTTAATGGACGCACCTTTTTTAAGGTGCGTCTTTTTTTATGGTATGATATCCAATATGTCAAAATTGTTTACTGTTACTCATAGGTCTATTAAGTCTAAAGCACGATGCGGAGTAATCAACACTTCACATGGAAAGGTTGTCACCCCTGCATTTGTGCCCGTTGGAACAAAGGGGACCATTAAGGCTCTACCTCAACCCTTTTTTAAAGATCTGGGTATCCAACTTTCATTTGTAAATACCTATCATTTGGTTACTCATCCGGGGGTTGAAGTATTAAAAAAGGGTAAGGGAATCCACAGACTTGGTCAATATGATATACCACTTATGTCAGACTCAGGAGGTTTCCAGGTGTTTTCGTTGGCACAGAATAATCTCAAAGCTCAAAATTCAAAACTCAAATCTATAGTTAACAAAATAACAATTAGTAATGAAAAAAGAAGAGCAAACGTAAGAGGAGAGGAGGAACCTTTGGTTGTAAAGATATCTGAAGATGGGGTGAGGTTTAGGTCAGTATATGATGGCCAAACAATCGAATTTACACCGGAAAAATCAATGGAATACCAGCATATTATTGGGGCAGATCTCATGATGGCGTTTGATGAGTGTACGTATTACCCCGCGACGCATGAGTATGCGGAAAAAGCGATGCATAGAACGCATGAATGGTTGAAACGATGCATTATATATAAAACTCAAAACTCAAATTTCAAAACTCAAAACCAATTTTTGTATGGCATTATACAGGGGGGGACTTATGAAGACCTGCGTATTGCATCGGCACGGTTTATTGATAAGCAAGAAGTAGACGGAGTTGCAATCGGAGGTGTCTCAGTAGGGGAGACAAAAGAGGAGATGAGGAATCAGGTAGCGTGGGTTGCGCCATTTTTACCGGAAGAAAAACCGGTGCATTTATTGGGAGTAGGACAAATTGATGATATTATTGATCTTGTGACATATGGCATTGATACGTTTGACTGTGTGGAGCCGACGAGACTGGCAAGGATGGGAATTATATATCAAACTCAAAACTCAAAATTCAAAACTCAAAACGACACTTTAAAATTTAAATCTGCCATTACTCAGATAGATATTCATAAAAGTATTTATAGAGCGGATATGAGTCAGGTGAATGAAGGATGCGGGTGTTATGTGTGTAAGCACTACACAAAAGCCTATCTTCATCATTTGTTCAAGCAAAAAGAGATAGTGGGGTATACGTTTGCGACATATCACAATTTGTATGTTATGGAGTCTTTGATGGGATTAATCCGAAAGCTTATTATTTCAAACAAGCTTTAAGCATTTATTTATCGATTTCTACCCTGGTGATCTTTGCCTTTTGAGATGTAAAAAATTCATCTGCGGCTTGAAGCATGTCAGTGAACTGATTATTATCAACACCTCTATAATCTAAAAGCGCAATCATTCCTTCGGTTTTTGCAATAGTGGAATAATGATTGTGATTACCCTGCATAATATTAAATGCAATTTGCGGATTCCATTTTAACAATGCTTTAAAGACAGCAACACGGTCTACTTTGTGTGCTTGTGCAAAAGAGTCTATCTCTTGAAGGTCAATAAAAGTATGAAAGGGAAGAGCTGCGTGTTCACGAGCCTCATTATATTTATTTGTATTTAGGGAGTATGGTTGGGAACCTAGAGTCACCATAACGGTAAGAGCTTCATGATGACCTATTCCATCAATCAATCCTGTTTTATGATTTTCACCTGTCAATCGAACAGCCATGTCTTCAACTTCCACTCCGGTTTTTCCAATAACCGCTCCAGTTGCAGCAGCTGCACCACACTCAACATGAATACCTGATGTTCCAGTAGTTTCATCGATGCGCTCGTCCATACAGCGGCCTTTAAGTTTATTTTTTACATTGATACCTTCGTAATATTGACCGATCCAGCTGAGTTCTTCTCCTGTAAATTCAATTCCCGCAATTGTTGTTTTTCCATCAACAAGTTTTTTCTTGACTTCAGCTGTCAGTTCGTTGTCTTGTCCAAGAAGAATTGCGCCATTTCCAAAGGCTGTTCCATATTGAATATTATTAGGGACTAGAGTGTCGGATGGATCACGAGCAAATTCTTTCCAATATTGAAGAGCCTTCTGGAATGGTTCTTTAGGATGTTTAAATTCACTATGCTTAGTAGGATGTTGTGCTTCAGCAGCCATATTGAGTTTCATAATAAACAAATAATGAAGAAATTATAGCGTATGAGTAATTTGAAATCAATTGTTAGATAAGCCCGTATGCTTTTTGAAAAGTAGGGAAGTCGACTTCTTTTTTTCCTTCAAGCTGAACTTGGGAAATAGTTAACACTTCTTTTTTATATTCCATTTTAGTGATTTTTAGACGCTTATGCTGGGCCAATTCTAACCGCTTCGGTTGGATGGGTAGGGGAATAAGGGTCCAGAGGCCGGGCCAGGGAGACATACCGCGCCAGAAATCATAGATAATCTTTGATGAAGCACCAAGATCCAAATTACAAAATTCAGACAATTTCCAATTTCCAATTTCACAATCTATTAACGGTTTTGAATTTGAATTTTGGAATTTGAAATTTGCTTGTAATCTGTTATTTGTTAGTTGTGATTTGTGTTTTTGAACATAGTTACGGATAATATGCGGTAATTCTTGGAGCGTCAGTGGTGCATTTTTCAATGCTTTTTGAATTATATTCCACTCCACAAATCCATCCTACTTAACCATGTGAGGAGCCCGTGTTGATAGGAGATGATTTTGAGGAACAAGTTG
>CAZYXQ010000069.1:0-5464 GCA_964651235.1 uncultured Gammaproteobacteria bacterium | reverse complement strand
GGAGACAAATCGCTCTCTCTCTATCCTACCTTTATTTCCACAGAGCCCACCTCCGGGACTCTACATACCATTACGTATCATATCCCTGAAGAATATACCTCCCAATTCACTCACGAAGAATATGCAAAAGTAGAGGTCCCTATAGGAAACGCTCAGACGATGAGCGCTGATCCCTATATCCCAATCGATTCTCTCTACCAGACCCAAACTCAATCATATGTTTTTGTGCTTGTGCAAAAAGATGATGGAAAAGCATATGTTAAAACAAAGGAAATCGAGGTTGGTCTCGTACAAGGATCATACATACAAATCTTAAGCGGTTTAAAAGAAAACGACCAGATTATCCTTGACCGGACCGTGTCAGACGGAGAACAAGTTGCAATTGCAGATTAACTAGACCATATGTCAGATTCTTCTTCCTATCTTGAGAAAATCAAGTACCATGCTGATCTTAGTAAGTCTGTTGTAGCGTCCTATATCGGAAATATCAGATTTGTAATACTACTTACCATTTCCATCATCACCGTGGGGATTTTCGGATATGTAAATCTCCCGAAACGACTTAATCCGGAAATTAAAATCCCTATCGTAAACGTAATTACGATTCTTCCGGGAGCTTCTCCTGAAGACGCCGAATCCCTGATTACCATACCTCTTGAAAATCAAATTAAAAGCATAAAAGGGATTGATAAAATGACCTCAGTTTCACGGGACAATATATCTGTTATCACTATCCAGTTTATCTCTTCCATAGATCCGGAAAAGGCAAAAAATGAGGTTCAGTCAAAAGTGGATGAAGTATCTGATCTTCCAGAAGACGCGGTGACCCCCTCCGTAAAAGCACTTGATTTTGAGGACCAACCAGTTTTGATATTTGCCCTGTCAACAGAAAAAAGTCTTCCGACACTTATGAGGTTTTCTGAAAATTTAAAACGAATTATTGAAGATCTGCCAAGTGTTGACCGCGTCACTATTTCAGGTTTTGAAAATCAGGAGATTGCAATCGAAATGAACCCTGAAAAAATGAGTGAGCTTGGAGTAAACCCATTTGCATTAGCTCAAACAATACAGAAAGCCACACTTTCATACCCGGCCGGTAATGTCGAATCATCCCAGAACACATTTTCTATCTCTATAGATCCTAAAATTGAAGATGTTGAAAGTATAAGATCCATGCTTATCTCAATCCAGGGAAATCAGGTCAAGTTGGGAGATATTGCATCGGTAAGTAAACGTTCCAAAAAAGATACGAAAGAATCATATATTGCTTCCCCGATAATAAACGCCCGGCGTGCTGTGATATTTTATGTATATAAAACAACGGGAACAAATATCGACACCGCTGGAAATGCAGTAACAAAAATCGTAGAGGATGAAACTACAAAAACCGACAACTCGTTTACCGTTTCTACGATACAAAATACCGCCCAGAGCATCGATGATCAATTCTCTGAATTATTGGGAGAATTTGAAACAACCATCTTTCTTATCGTTTTGTGTCTTTTTGTTTTTCTTGGACTTCGCCAGGCTCTCATATCATCATTAACCGTACCTCTTACGTTTCTTGCTGCTTTTTTCATTATGACGCTTTCTGGCCAGTCGATTAATTTTCTTACTCTGTTTGCATTCCTTATTGCTCTCGGACTTTTAATTGATGATACGGTAGTTGTTGTATCTGCCATGACCACATACTATAAGACCGGAAAGTTCAACCCCTTTGAAACAGGGGTCCTCGTATGGCGCGATACTATTATCCCTATATGGTCTACCACATTAACTACCATTCAATCATTTATACCGCTTCTCATTACTTCGGGTATAATCGGTGAATTTATTAAGCCTATTCCAATTGTTGTTTCAGCCGTCATGATGTCTTCAACCGCAATAGCAGAACTTATCACCTAACCCCTTAAGATCGATCTTCATAAACCACGTCTTGCACCCCGGGTAAAATTTCTTATCAAAATAATCGGCGTATTGGCTGGACTCGTTTTTATTGGCTACTTTGTTGCGGGTAATCCTTTTTTTATACTTATTATGATTCTGTATCTTCTTATTCTTGTATTTTTATTTACATTCGGCGATTCTATCCGCAAAAAAATATCGTTTCACCTGAATATCCCGCCTCATATTATTCAGGCCTTTCACACTCTCCGAAGAGTTATGCAGAAGGGGATTATCGATCTTGAACCGATCTCTCAAGCATATTACCGCCTTATTATGAAGATTCTTAACTCAAAAACCGCACGAACAAAAGTTATTGTAATCATTACCATATACTCGTTTATTTCATTTATGCTTTTGCCGCTGGGTCAGGTTAAAAATGAATTTTTTCCAAAAACAGATGCCGACACCATATATATGAATCTTTCCCTTCCCGCAGGAACGAACGTATCAGTAACTACTGCTGAAACAAAACGTATTCTTAACCAGTTAAAAAATCTTCCCATGATTACGTTTGTCACCGCTGAGGTTGGCCAGTCATATTCTTCCGGATTTTCCCGTTCGGAAAATACCTATTCCTCTCTTTTCACTATTCACCTGCCGAAAGAAGAAAACAGAAAGAAAAAATCATATGAAATTGCAGGTGATATCCGCGCCCAATTTGAGCAGTATGATAAAGGAACTATATCAGTAATTGAGGAAAGTGCCGGACCTCCTGCAGGAGCCGATCTCCAGATAAAATTACTGGGTACTGATCTTGGGGTTCTAGATACATATGCGGATAAGCTGGTATGGTATTTAAAAAAAGAACAGGGCATTGCCAATGCGGATAAGGCAGTAAAGCAATCAACAAGCAGATTTGTATTTGTACCGGATGAACAAAAATTGATTCAATACGGTGTTACTCGTGACACGGTTGGGTTCTGGTTGCGCTCATATCTGACCGGCTTTAAACTGAAAGACTTCAATTTTGATAAACAATATAGTGAAAAAACTGACATAACACTTCATCTCTCAGATATGATAATTCAACCTGAACAGATCTCAGAATTATCTATTCCCACCAATACCCAATCATATGTACCTCTTGACGAGTTGGGAGTTTTTGAAGCAAAAACGAGTCCTTCTTTTATTGTCCGGGAAAATACAAAAAGGTCACTATCCGTAACCGCAAGTGTCCTTCCAGGATTTAATATCGCAGATAAAAATAAACAGCTTGAGAGTTACGCAAATACGCTCAATTTACCTGTTGGGTACGAATGGCAAACAGGAGGAGTCAACGAAGAGAATCAAAAATCAGTAAACTCAATTTTACAGGCAATGATCGTTGCTTTTATTCTTATCCTGATCACTATGGTTCTACAATTTAAATCATATAGACAAGCCGTCATTGTCCTTCTTGTCATTCCGCTTGCAGTATCATCGGTTTTTATTATTTTTGCACTTACCGGCACACCGCTTTCATTTCCAGCTCTCATCGGTATCTTGTCTCTTTTTGGAATCGTGGTAACAAATTCTATGTTTATTGTCGACAAGATCAATATGAATATCAAAGAGGGTATGCCGTTTAAAGAAGCAATAGCTGATGCGGGAGCGAGCAGACTTGAACCAATCATTCTTACTAAGTTGAATACTGTATTGGGACTTATCCCTATTACCATATCCGATCCCTTATGGAGAGGCTTAGGAGGAGCAATCATATCAGGCATCCTATTCTCAAGCTCTATTATGTTGCTCTTTATTCCTTCGGTCTATTATTGGTGGTTTACTCCTCAATCAGAAAAAAAATAACAATTTATATTCCTTTTGTAGGACCTTTGACTATGTGCGGATAACTCCGGCCGTGTTCTCCGGTATCCATACCATACCCTTCAACCCACACATCGGGGATTTTGAAACCAACAAAATCAAGAGGAAAATCAATCTCGTGACGGCTTGGCTTTTCAAGAAATGCACATGTTGCAAATGAACGAAGACCCCTATTTTGAAGATGTCCTGCTATCCCATTAAACGTATGAAGGGTGTCAGCGATATCATCAACCAATAATACATTTCGTCCGGCTGGATCAGCTTTCATATCTTGCTCTATCACAACATTTCCGCTTGATTGTGTACTTACACCGTAACTTGAAGCTTTCATAAAATCAATTTCAATATCCTGTAATCCTGCTTTATGAAGTGCTCTCATGAGATCTGCCATAAAAACAAATGATCCTTTTAGAAGACCTACCATCAGAAGACTTTGTCCTTCATAGCGTTTTGCGATTTCACGAGCAAGTTCATCCACCCGCAGTTTTATTTCATCTTCATGGATAAGGATTTCACCGGGAGCAAGGGTTTCACCGATCAAATTACGATATGCATCGATTTTTTCTTCTACTCTCCTATAGTCAGCTTTTTCACGTGACACGGAAACAGTATAGAAAAGACTTCTTTAAAATGCAAGTATTATTTCTAGCGGTAATACAATTCCTCAATTAAAAAAATCGTAAGAAAGGGTATTGAAAGTAGAATAAATAACCTTATCCATAATGGAACTAAATGGTACACCTTTGCAATTTTTTGTAATATCTTTCCGATTTTTTTCCTCAATAAAAATACCATTCCTACTATAAACAAAAAAAGTAATATTGTTTCTGTAGACATATTAACTCAAAAGGATTACTCCAATAGTCACCAACACCGCTGAAATAATTTTTTTAAATAGATGGCTTTTTTCTTTTAAAAAAACCGTTGCCAGTAAAATCGTAAGAATAATTGACGATTGTCCAATCGGGGATACTTGTGAAGCCTGTCCGCCTGAAGAAATAGCCATATAAAAAGCCACTCCGCCTGTTGCATAAAAAACAGTCATAAGAAGTAATTTTTTAATTTTTTGAAAGTTAAAAAAAGCAGGTATTCTTTTTATTACCTTCGGGTTTACAACAATAAGGAACAAGCCGGGACTTAGCCATCCTACAACCAAAAATGAATATACATCAACAAAATTAAGAAGAAACGTATCGTTGGTTACGGCAAGCCCTGCACATACACTTGATAGTACCGCATACCAAAATCCTTTATGTACAGCAAAAACCCCTCTCTTCACCGTGACAATTAATACCGCAACGATAATAATGAGTGTTCCGAATACTCTTTGAAGGTTAAATACTTCACCAAGAAAGATTACCGCGGTTATTATGGTTGCCATTGAAGAAGTGGTTGATAAAATAGTTATCTCCGATGCTTCAAGTAGTTTGGATGCTTTAAACAGAAAAAGAGAGGATAATCCCCATAATACTGCCTGAGCAAGAAAATGAAGAGGGTAAACTTGGATTGGAGGAAGAGTAAATCCGTTTAAAAAACTGATAGATAATATGATAAAAAACCCCATAAACTGAAACACTACCACTGATGCGTAGGGATCACTTTTGTCATGTTTCATCACCACGGTCCGCAGGATATTTGATATTGCTGATGTGATGACACTAAAAAGCGTTAAATAGAGCCAAGTCATAAGACTTTATTATACAAAATTCGG
>CAZYXQ010000068.1:0-5552 GCA_964651235.1 uncultured Gammaproteobacteria bacterium | reverse complement strand
TTTCAAATGAGCTTTTCGTTTTTTCTCCCATCTCGGTTATCCATTTTTTCGTACCAGGATAATGGTTTTTTATTACTTCTTTGTCCGGACGTAACATTTTAGCAGCTAGGAGCTTCAAACCGATCTTCTCAAACTGTTCAATAATTATACCGACCAAACCGCGTTTGACAGCATCAGGCTTTAGGATGATTAGGGTTTTTTCAAGGGGAAGAGTCATAATATAAAAAAATTACAAACTCCAAGTAACAAATTACAAACAAATTTCAATTTTCCAATTAAACATAAAGTAATCTTTTTTGTTTTTTGTGATTTGTAAAATGTCTGGAACTTGTAATTTGGAATTTGTATATTCAATATTTAGAGATTTTCTTTGATTATATCAAACATTTGTTTTGTTACGCCGTCAATATCTTTTTCTCCGTCAATGTTTACCCATTTAGTCCAAACTTGATTTTGTACTAGTTGTTTGTATTGTATATACGTTTTCCTGATATGAACAAAATCTTTTTCTGTCCTATTTTTTTCCTTTTGTTCACCGCCCTTTCTCGCAATCGCCATATCAGGATTGACATCCAGGTAAAAGACGATATCAGGCACCTCGATTCCAAAATCTTTCGCAAATCTGAGCTGTTTATCGATAGAAACTCCAGCCAGCGATTGAAAACAAAGAGTGGTTGAAAAATATCGGTCTGCAATAAGTATTTTTTGACTTCGTTCTTTTTTAATAAATTCACGATCGGATAAAAACTGCATTGAGTAAAGAAGAAATTGCATTTCAGGGGAAAGGTCCTTATTTTGATACAAAAATTGACGGATAAATGTACCAACATTTGCCGTATAGTTAGGGTATTTGATAAAAGAATAATCAATTCCGTCCTTTTTAAGCCATTTTTGAAGATTAACCGCTTGTGTTTCACATCCGGCTCCGTCAATACCTTCAATAACAATAAACATGTATACATTATACAATTCAAAATTCAAAACTCAAAGGTCAAAGGTTAAAGCGAAAAGGTAAAAGAATAAACCCATTACACTATTAATGTAAATGTTAGTCAGAAGAGAATATTATATGGTATAATATACATATTAAATATGTATATTTATCTATGAGCGGAATTGAACATGGAGTAAAAAGATACATTGAAAAAATATCCGGACAGGGAAGAAGACTTCGTTTTGACGGATTTGATCCAGGCTTATTTTCTACTGATTTGATTCCCGGAAGAATGACAGACAGACAAAAGGGTATGAATATTGTATTGCTTCTGTCGCTACTTGCAGGAGGAGGAGCATTTGCATTACAGGGGTTTGATGGTCAATCAAGTCAGATAAATCCTGTTTCTCAAGGAAATATAAACTCCGATGTAGCCCACGCGCATAGTAGTTCCATAGGGGGAGGTCATGTACTTGCCGCACAGGTGATACATCCTTTACGTTCTACAGGAATTGATGTTCAGACTCCCGCACGCTTATTTGAAACGACGATTGATGCCGCTATTCCAGCTTCCCATCCTGATGTAAATGCAGAACTTGCCAGATTAATGTTGGGTATAAACAGAGAAACATCACATACATTATTTGCCAAAGAAGGAAGATCTGGATTTGCGGAAAGGGTAGTTAGTATGATAAATAAGGAACGGATGTCCCACAATCAAGAACCGTTATCCGAGAGGGAAATGTGGACTATTCAGATATTGATTGGTTCAGAGGTTGCCATCACTCCTTCGGGATTTTTTGAAGTTGTCCGGGATAAAAAAACAAACGAAGTTACATCAAGACATATTTCAGGTGTAAAAGCTCTCACAAAAGTGTTGGAAAAAGGGGGAAAGTTAAGTGCTCAACTGGGAGCAGGTTATCTGAAAAAAAATCCTAATATTGTCAAGCAGCTTGCGAAGTGGGGACTCCAGATTCAGCAAGCATCATTTTGTGATGAGACTCCTGAAGTGGTGAGTGTAGAATCAGCAACTAGTACAGAGGTAGTTGATGCAAGTCTTCAAGCTACAGCGGTTGCATATTCACAAGAATCATTTCCTCCAGGGGCATATCAAACATTTGTTTTTGGAACAACTACATCAAACATAATGGCCCTGCCTCAGACAAATATCGGACTTTCTGAAAAAGCCGTAGAAATGGGCGTAAAACTTATTTTGAATGAGACAGGTTTGGTTATAGGTGTTGCTGTTCCGGTTGCTGTTGCAACGTCCCTCGTGATAAATCCGGGTATTGTCCAGGATGTTATTGAGGGTCCACCCCGGATAAATGGTCGTCAGCTGACTCCCTCTGAATCTGCACTTATCCGCACAGGAAGAGCACGTCTTACTGCAGATGGAAAACTAGTCACAAATACAGGTGAAATACTCGCACAGATTACCAATGATGCAAACCAAATAGTAAAAGTGTTTGAGTTGGCTGAAGGGGCTGGATTTAATGATCCGTGTCATCCGAATAACACGAAACAATTGATTGAGGGAGGAAATGTACAGTTTCATCCCAGAGCCCAAACAGATACCATGTTAAGAACGACAAAAATGCTAAAAAGCATAGACGAGAAAACAGCTGCTTCATTATTTTCAAAATCAGTTAATCCGAATGAATATATTAATAGTCTTTCTCTTGATCAGGTAAGGTCGTTGGTTTCGGCTCTTGGTTTAAATCCAGCAGATTATACGGACGTATATCTTCCATTTGTTTTGAAGCAGCATGTAAACTTAGTCCGCCAGATGGTCCGTGAAGAAATTGAGCAAGCGGTATGTCAACAGTGTGATGTAAACGGATTGTCTGCTGAGGATATTCAAAAGATGCAGGAACTTTTTGATTTTGCCAGAACTATGTGGCTTAAGTAATACCCCTCCATCACTGGATGGATCGAGTTCTTCTTAATAAGCAAACGTGAGCTTTATTGTTATAATAGATACTGTTTATGCCCTCATAGCTCAACGGATAGAGCAGACCCGTCCTAAGGGTAAGATGTGGGTTCAATTCCTGCTGAGGGCACAAAAAAATTATCGTTTTATATTATTTTTTGCAGCTTTCTTTTCTCTGACAAGCCGGGTTGCTTTTGTACGTTTGGCCGCACGTATTTTACCCTTTGCTTTCCACAACGTATATTTTGCTACCTGTTTTTCGTTGTCTGTTACTACTTTTTTTTGACATTCCGGATTGGGGCAGACCATTTCGGTATTTAAAATAGTTGAGTTGTCTATTTTTTCAGTCCAACTGCGTAAAACTATGCGCTCTTTTCCGCAGCGACTGCATGGGTTGCTAAATTTTTTTTTCATAAGAGAATAATATTCCCTAACCCGCCTGTGCTTGAGTTATCTTTCAAGCACAGCGGATTGATAAAACGGGATAAATTTAATATCTTCGACGGTCATTGTCTTTTCTGTATCCGCCTGTTCTTTCCTCTCTTGGTTTTGCCATGTTGACTACTATAGTTCTTCCGTCAACTTCTTTACCGTGCATCTCAAGTGCTTTTTGAGCATCTTCTTCTTTTGCAAAGGTAACAAATCCAAACCCTTTTGATCTTCCTGAGTCACGGTCGTTGATAACAATAGCTTCAGTAATTTCTCCATATTGCGCAAACATTTCACGAAGTGTATCATTGGTAATTGACCAAGGTAAACTTCCGATAAACAATTTATTTTTTTCCATATTACATCACCCCCTTTCGACATGGTATATGTATGTATTCTGTAAGACTTATGGGTTTTATATAAACTGGATTTTGAGGTAGGCAGTTTATTGATTTTGTAAAGTGGAGAATAGAATTCAATTATATCAGATGTTACTCTCTATATGTAACGCAAATATGAAATGTATTATCTGTGTAGTTTTCTTTTTCTGATAAGTTTTCTGATCGATCCACGCATTTTTTTTCGAATGAGGCTTCGTACTTTTTTTCTTGATGACATAAAAATAAAATAATAAGTAATAGGTTAACCTTAACAGATGAGTATAGAATACACAAATGCGGATAAGCGTATGTGGTAAGAGGATGGACTACCTGTTACAATGGATCTATGGGTGAAAAGTATTCAAATGCGACCAAACTCAGTAAAAAACATATTATCCGTCATCATCTTCATACAGTTGGAACAAATGAGTATATAAGAGTATTAATACTTCGCACCATTGGCAATTTTCTTATGCTGTTTTCCCTATTTATGGTCGGGAAAACATTTTATCTACCCGTTAGTCAGGAGATCAAATATTTGCTTGAGCAACGCGCACAAAAAGAATATGTGGTTATCGAAACAAAAGAGGAAGAAGAAAGGTTTAAGTTACAGGTAAATGACCAACCCAAAGGTACATTAAACACACTTCTCAATGTGAAACCGATCGAAGCATTAGTTCCTGAAGATCCTGAGTTTTCGGTTGTTATTCCGAAAATCGGTGCAAATGCGCGGGTGTTGCCTAACATTGACGCAAGTAATGAAAAAGTATATCTTGATGCGTTAAAAAAAGGAGTTGCTCATGCGTGGGGGACCGCGTTTCCCGGTGAAGGAGGACATGTGTTTTTATTTGCTCACTCAACTGATTATTTCTGGAACGTGAGTAATTATAATGCAGTTTTTTATCTACTCGATAAGTTAGAGAAGAATGACGAAATCAATGTTTTTTTTAAAGGAGTCCGATATAAGTATAAAGTGATTGAAAAAACAGTTGTTGATCCTTCACAGGTTGAATATCTGACCCGTAAGACAAATAGGGAATTTGTTACATTGCAAACCTGTTGGCCACCGGGTACGACATTGAAGCGTTTACTTGTTTTCGCAGTACGAGTTGCTGATTAGCTCTAAGTACACCTCCGAAGTGTATTTAGACCATTATGAAAACCTAAACTTCTTAAACGCATTATCAAGTGGGTTACCCTGACAGTAAAATACTGTTTTATTTTTGGTATCAAAAATAAAAGCCGAATGGGTATAGCATTTTGCTTCGAGCTGAGTTGTGCATATTGCGGTATTTTTTTCAGCATTTTTACGATCCCGGAGAATACTCTTAAGATCGTTAAGAGTGGTGGCTGTAGAAATCAACTGCTCAGCACGTGTCTGGTGATCAAGCGACCATTGTTTGAATTTTGGATTTGTTGAAAATCCAAGATTTTGATTCTTAAGACGGAGAAAGTGATTTGTTTTGACCGAAGGGTTCGTTATTTTTTCTATAAAATATGTTTCAGGTACCCCCTCAATACCATAGCACTCCTTCCTATCTGCTACAAACATATTTCCTCCGATACGCGGATAAAAACGTTGTATTATCTTAACTGCCTCTTCTGCAGTTTTTGCATCTAATATCATACGGACGTACGGTCTGCGAATATAGGAGATCTGGTTTTCGGCAACGTGTACATAGGTTGCAACAAAAGCTACTCCTTTTTCATTCATACCTCCGTAATAGCCATCTTCTTTCGGATCAGGATTTTGGATGATGAATTTTTTATATACATCGGCTTTTGTATTAAATAACTTTATTTCATCATCCCATCTCATCCACGATACTGGATCGCGGGTTTTGATGAGAAACCATGAGTTTTGTAATTGTTTTACAGC
>CAZYXQ010000067.1:0-5565 GCA_964651235.1 uncultured Gammaproteobacteria bacterium | reverse complement strand
TGTATAGGGTTTGTTTTTATCGTAATTAAAAAGATAAAAAGCATCAGGATGTTCTACCCTTGGTTCATAAAATTCAATCTTTGCACCGATTTTTTTAAGTTCTGCTACAAAAGCAAATCTGTTTTCAAAAACGCGTTCATGTATCACTGATACGCCTTGCGCTTGAGTCATAAGTACTGCCCAGTTTTGCTGCCAATCCGTCATAAATCCGGGATGAATATCAGTTGTAATAGACGATGCATGAAGTGAGCCCTTATAATAATATCGAAAATGCTCCTCATCAACCTGTTCAATACCGCCTCCAGCTTTTTTTAAATAATCATTAAATGTTTGGATGTAGTGTTTTGGAATAGCTCCGATTGTTACATCTCCCTGAGTTATAATACTTGATATTGCATAAGTCACTGCTTCATTCCTATCAGATACGATGGAGTATGGTCTTTGCTGAATGAGATTAGTTACACCGATTATCTCAATGTCGGTTTTATTTCTCGTAATCTGAGCGCCTCCTTCATTCAAAAATGTAATAAGATCATCTATTTCGGGTTCTGTAGCTGCGTTATGTATTAATATCTTTCCTTTTGCAAAAACTGAAAGCATTATCATGAATTCCGTACCCGTATGTGAAGGTTTTACAAATGTATAACTTCCAGTTGGGGGTGATTTCATCAGTGCATGATATAACCCCGTCTCAGATTCATAGGTTATTTGTATTCCTAAATCGCTCATGCCTTTTACTATTCTGTCAATAGGACGTGCGCCAATTCTACATCCTCCAGGGTTGGGAATAAAAGCTTCGCCAAAACGGTACAAAAGAGGAGCAAACAACAGAAATGAGACGCGAATTTTTGATGCATGAAGAAAATCAAGCTTTTTTTCCTTTAACTTTGTACCATCGACAAGAATTGAGTTGTTGTCAATAAATTCAGCTTTTGCACCCAAACTTCTCATGAGATTTAACAGCTCAAAAATATCTTTTATCTGTGGAATATTGTGTAAAACCACTTTACCATCAAATAATAGGGCGGCAATTACGGCTTTCAATGAAACATTTTTAGCCCCTGACAGTCTAACGGTTCCTTTAAGTGAATTCCCCCCTTGAATAATAAATGAGTCTTCCATGTGTTAATTAAAAAATAGTAATTATTTCAAAACCATTACTTCCTCTTTCAGATTAATATTAAACTGTTCTTTCACTCTATTTTTGATCGTATGAATAAGAGTTAATAAATCAGAAGCGCTCCCACTTTTACTCCCTTCATGTATGATAAAGTTTGCATGAAGCGTTGAAACCTTGAAATCACCCACGGAAAAACCTTTTAAACCGCATTGGTCAATAAGATATCCCGCAGAAGTTGTAGGTAAATTGTTTTCTCGTCTTTCAGCTTCTGAAATATTCTGAAAAAAACAGCCACAGGTTGCGACACCAAACGGTTGTGTCTTTTTACGATATTCCAACGCTTCTTCAGATCTTTTTTGTAAAACCGCAGGATCACATTTATTAAATGTAAATAACGCATCTAGTAGAATTTCTTTTGTTTCCTGTAAGTAGCTGTAGTCATAGGCAAATTTAAAATAATCGCGTTGAACAGTTTTAATTTTTCCTTTTTTATCAATAAGCTGGGCTTCTAATAGATTATCACCCATATACGTCCAGGGCTTGGTCCATTTGGAGTTCATATATATCGCACCGCCGATTGTTCCGGGAAGTCCTCTGTGGTATTCCATACCTTCCCACCCTTTTTCAAGACACATCATGATAAGTCTTGAAACGATATATCCTGAAGAAACCTTTACTACTACCTTTGAGTTACGTTCAGATTCTATACTGAGTTCTTGATAATTATTTTTTATTACTACGATATCTCTCAGGTTTCCAAGGGGTGCAATATTTGAACCTCCTCCGATAAGAAAAAATGGAATATGATGCTCCTGACACATTGCAACTGTTTCAATTAATTCGCTTCTTGTTTTTACTTCAATAAAATAATCCGCATAACAGTTACTTCGTATAGATATATAGGGAGTTAAGGATTTTTTCTGTTCTATCTTTTGTAAACTCAAAACCTTTTTAATTGATTGTGTATCATTCATACCGTTTAGCCAACACCTCGGGAATAAGTTAGAGGGTTTTAATTATCTTAATTATATCATTCTTCAGCTTATACACATCTCCTGCACCCATTGTACAGACTATATCTTTTGCTTTTATAAATTCAGAAAGAAAAGTAAATAGTTTATTTGTATCAGCACACGCAATCAACCGACTATTCTTCATGCCTTCTTCCAGATCTTGAGAGCTTATATTAAATTTTGTCTTATCTTCCCTTGCAGAGGGAAAAATAGGTAGTATATATGCTTTATCAGAATGTCTGAGACTTTCTGTGAACTCCTTACTCAAAGATGCTGTTCTTGAAAACGTATGAGGTTGAAAAATAATGATTAATCTTCGTTCCGGAAATCTTACCCTAAATGCGTTAATGGTTGCACTGATTTCATTTGGATGATGGGCATAATCATCAAAAAGGAACGTATCATTATGCTCATATATTTTTTCAAATCTTCGTTTTACTCCGGAAAAACCCGCAATTACAGTTTTTATTTCCTGAACCCCAAACCCCAAATCTAATAGTAATAATACGACACCCGCAGTATTTAGGATATTTTTCTCTCCGAATAAACCAATATCGAATTCTCCTAAACTCTTCCCTTGAAAAAAAAGAGTAAAACGTGTTCCAGACTTAGTTGTGTCATATTGATCAATCCTGAGATCAGACTTAACATGGTATCCATACGTTAATATTTTGCTTTGTGTTATATCGTTTATAACCTGACAAGTCACCGGATCGTCTGCACACAGATATAATTTTCGCCCTGAAAAAAAACGGAGATATGCTTTTTTTGTGTCGTTTATATCTCGATAAATATCAGGATGATCAAAATCGATATTAGTATTAATAATGTGAGTTGGGGACAAATAATGAAACTTGGGAGTACTATCATGCGGAGGATTTACTCCGTATTCATCTGCTTCAATAACTAAATATTGGTCTTTTCCATACGTCCCCCCATCCAAACCACTAAAGCTCGGAGCTCCAATCATATAGCTTGGAGAAACCTTAAGCGAAATTAAAGAATAGGCAAGAAGTGAAGATGTTGTGGTTTTCCCATGACAACCCGATACTGCCAATGTATATTGGAACATCTTTGTAAGTTCGCCCAAAAACTCAGCTTGTGACACTACAGTTATTGATCTTTTTTTAGCCTCTTTTACCAGAGGATTATCCGTGCCCCCATGCGAAGCCGCATAAAGAACTAAGTCTGTGTCTTCCGGTAATAATGTAATGTCAAATCCTGTTGAACTTACGATGTGATGCTTATGTAGCACCAAATCAGTAATAAAATCATCTCCTACATCAGTACCGTTCACCTTCTTCCCCATTTGTTTTAATATGACAGCAATATGAGACATTGCAACTCCCTTTATTCCCACAATAAAAATTGATGTAGCATTCATAATATGCTTATTCATATTAGTTTTGTACAATATAACTTAACATCTCACCGAATTTTTCAGGATGATTCTTATAATCCCTTCTAAAAGAAAAAAAACGGTCTTTTTGGCAAACCGTACAAAAAGGAAAAAAATCAATTTTATTATTTTCAATACCTGCAAGACGTAATAACTCTACATTTAATTTATATAAATTGAGAAATCTTTTTCCTTTTCTGATTAGAAAAGCATCATAATCAGACTCAAGCTCTTCTAAAAACTGATAATATCGTTCCTCTTTAATATCGTAACAACATGAATTTATTCCCGGACCTAGTATTACTACAATCTGATTCCTTTTTGCTCCATGCTCAACCATCTTTTCAATCATGTTACGGGATATCTGCTTGAGAGTACCCCGCCAACCGTTATGAGTAACCCCTATCATATTATTTTTAATATCTGCATATAGGATGGGAATACAGTCAGCCGTCTTTAATGTGAGAACAACTCCCTTTTCCTTGGTAAATACCCCATCACAATCAGGAACAATTTCTACAACTTTACTTGTCTGACTCTCATAAAATGCAATATTGGCAGAATGTATCTGTTCACATTTTACGATTTTTTTAAAAATTACTTGATTAATATTTAAATATGAAAACATCATTTCCAGAGATCTACCATCTCCGGAATCCCTACTGACAAAACCGTGGGAAAACGTAATATCCGCTACATACGAAGAGGTGTATGACTTAGTTAATAAGTTGTAAGTAATCATAGGGTAAGTTCTGTTAAAACTGCATTTTTATCATCCCATGGATACTCAATAGTTCCACGACATAGACTTTTTTCATGCCCTTTTCCTGTAATAATTATGGTGTCATCAGGTTTTGCAATTTGAATCGCTTTTCTTATAGCACTTTGTCTGTCTATAATAACGTCATAAGTCTTATGTAATTTTTTAATTCCCAACCCAATCTCTCTACAGATTTCAACTGGATCTTCAGTCCGATAATCTTCTTCCGTGAGAATGATATAATCCGCAAAAGTTGCACTTGACTGACCCATCGCAAAACGTTTTGTACGATCACGCAATCCAGCCGACCCGAATACATGAATTAGACGAGATCCCTTCTTCACATATTGTTTTTTAACTGTCTCAAGTATTTTAAATACCGCATTGGGTGTATGAGCAAAATCAACGATAATTTTGAATGAACGGTCATATATGACTTCAACTCTACCGGGTGGAAGCTGAAATGTACCCATTGCATATTCTATTGTCTTTTTGGGTATTTTTAGTAAATCACATACTGCATATGCTGCCAAATAATTATATGCGTTAAAATCCGTAATACTTTCAAACATCATTTTAAAATCCGTATCATACATGGATGGCTTTTTTAATCCATACGTAACAAGTTTTTTGTTGTTATGAAGTAGTCGTACTATAAAATCGAATGACTCATCGTCATGATTTATTACGGCAGTACGAGACTGTGAAAGAAGTTTTGATTTGGATAATACATATTCTTTGTAAGAGTGATGATAATCTAGATGTTCGTGTGTTATGTTGGTAATTACTCCTATATAAAAATCCACACCGAATAATTGATTTTGATCAAGCCGATGAGAAGTAGTCTCCAATACAAAATACTCTTGTTTCTGTTTAACGGCTTCATGTAAGTATTTTGGAATTAATGTTCCATCCGGTGTGGTCACATGAAAACCGGTGTCGTATTCTTTATCTCCAATTTTTGCATAAATGGTGGAAATCATAGATACTGACTTTTGAGCTGTCTTCAATATGTGATAGATAAGATGTGTGGTCGTGGTTTTACCGTCAGTTCCTGTAACTCCGATCAATTTAAGCTTGCCACTTGGAAAACCATAAAACATATGTGCGACACTTGTTCTGAGGAGATGGTAGATGTTTTTTATTTTTTGCATTGTATTTGCAAAAACTTGATTATAAAAACGGCTTATTCTGGTGCTATATTATAATAAACAATAAGTTCCTTTGCTATCTCAAAAAATATGGGGGCAGCGGTTTCAGAACCCCACTGTGA
>CAZYXQ010000066.1:0-5617 GCA_964651235.1 uncultured Gammaproteobacteria bacterium | reverse complement strand
CCTACACGGCAAATCCAAACGATCGTCCGCTTATGGAACTATTTGAAACCAATCTCACACGTGTTATATTTACCGGGGACGCAAGTATTCATATGTTAAGCAAGATATATATTCCCCCTTCTCAAAAAATGACCCTATTAAAAGTCCCTCATCATGGTTCCAAAAACAGTTATTCTGAATCATTCTATCGCATGATAGATCCGGACGTGGCAATAATCAGTGTCGGAGCCGGAAACCCGCATGGACACCCTTCAAATCAGGTGATTCATTCTTTTGCAAAACATACAATACCGGTACGAAGAACTGACAATGAAGGAACTATTATCTTTCACGTTCGTTAATACCTTATGAAAGGAGGATGCTACGTATTTCTTTAAAGATATTCACTGCTTCAAAACCAATCCATGAATTACCCATAAGCTCAGCCGGAAGACCCGGATCAATCCGAAGGATGTCAACATAATGATTTATTACGCCAGCAAATTTTTGACCCTTGTCACCGTCTTTAGACAATATTTCATGCCATTTCTTAAATAATTCTCTGTATTTTTTATCAAGTTGGGACTTACCCCACACTTTTTCGATCAGGATGTCTCTGTTCCCGAACACATGATCTGATTCAAACGCCTGTATATATTGCTCTTCAATCTTTCCTTCAACAAGCGATTTAAGATTGGAAATAACAGGATGCGGAGTGAGCCAGAATGATCTGTGCCAAGGTCCCAAACCCCAACCCTGCATTTCTCTTCGGAGTCTGTCACGTATCTCGCGTTTACTCTCCGGTATTTCATATGAAATAATTCGCCATTTATTATCCCATTTGTGTTTTAAAAAGCGAAATAATGGAAATTCGTTACAAAGAGAGTCAAATCCTTTTTCTGTTAATGCATACGTTTCTTCTTCCTTATCTTCAATTTTTACAATTAATGTTTCCTTGAGAAGTGAACTTAATGTGGTTTTTGTTTTTTGATTTAGGGAAAAGTCGAATATTTCTTGTGTATCTTTATTGAGCCGCACTGGTTTAAAATCAACGTCCGATAATAAAAATAGTGATAGTAAAATCTTCGTTCGTCTTTCTTTAACTGCCATATAAAGTAAACTCTAACAGACGAAAAAAAATATGTCAAGAGGTAAACAATAAAACGTATTATGACAATAAAAAAACTAATATAATATACATTACTTGTGTTATTTGAAGTCCAATCTGCGTGTTTTTAAATAAGTCAGGGTTTAACCTTATTACATAATCAAATGCTATTGACAACTCTATAAATATTCTATTTAATGTAACTATTACCTATTTTTTGACGGATTTATAAAGTGTATGCAAAAAACAAAAAGAGTTGTTTATAAACTCATTCTTTTTTTCTTTATTCTTGCACAATTTCAGTTTGTTTCGTACCTAAACCTACCATCCTTTACCATCCCCGGTACAAGCGTGCAACTGAATCCTCAAAACATTTCTTTGCTTAATCCAGCTCCTATTGACAGCGCAGGTCTTTCATCTGCCTCAGCCACCCTTTCAAATCCACGTCTGTCTTTTTTCGGCCGCACTGCAGCTGCATATAGTGCAGGACAAACAGCAATCACCCTCGGTACTCCTTCCAATGTGGTCGGTGATATTAATACGAATAATCTTTTTCCCAACGATTCTGTTTCCATTAAAAATAGCGGTATTATTCCAGTCGCAAGTATTAGTAGTTCAACGGTTTTTACATTAAAAAATGCATTACCTGTCGCCACAGGAAATGGAGACAGTGTCTATGCTACTCAATCCGGAACACTTACTCTTAATTTCTATACCGGAGCTGCCGTTCCAGCAGGTGGAAGTGTCTTGGTAAAAATCCCAGCTGCACTTGCTGCAGCACCTGAGATAAGTCCTACAGACGGACGTCCTGATACCGGAAATTCCATCGCAAACAATGGTTTTGATACAAACACGATGACTAATGCAAACATCACCTGTCCTGCCGGATTTACTGCAGGTACGTATACTGCTGCAACCACAGGTGGTGCAGCAAACCCACATCTTTTTTCCTGTAACACGGCAAGTACTATCCCCGCTGGTGCTAATTTTACTATCACAATAGGTACTGGCGGAAAACTTCTTATTAACCCAGCCCCTATTAATACTGCCCATACGCAAGGAACCGCAGATATATATGGTATAGATATATCAACAACCAATTCATCCAATGGTGCCGGTACAATTCTCGAAAATATTGAAGTAAAAACCGCACCAATTGAAGGTGTTTTAGTCACTGCAAGTGTTGATGAGACGCTCAGTTTTACCATTGCTGGTGTAACTGCAGATTCAGGTAGCGCATGTGGTATCACACGTGACGCGAGTTCGCCTGACTCAACTGCAACATCAGTGCCCTGGGGAGTGATAAACTCAGACTACACCAACAATGTAAACCGTCACAATGCTAATCAAACTCTCACAGTCACTACCAATGCTCCAACCGGTTACACTGTCTATGCTGAAGAAAATGATCAGATGGGAAAAGACGGTGCTGCTTGCTCTGGAGCAGCACCTTCTGTTGAACCATATACCTATACTGGTCCCACATCATGTATTAGAGACTATGACAAGGGTGGAGCTTCTTCAGTCACACCTATTGCATGGACTGCAACTCCTGGAACAGATTATGGATTCGGTTATTCACTTGAAGACATATCAGGAACCGACGCGTATTTTGAACACGATGACTCCGGCGTTTTTTATGCAAAGCATTTTGCAGATCAGGAAAATTCACAAAGTAAATATGCCGCAGGTGCACAAGTGATGTCGAATACAGGTCCGGTAAGTGGTTCACAAATCTATGTATGTTACCGTATCCATGTACCGGCAACTCAACCAGCAGGATATTATTACAATAAGTTAAAGTATACAGCCGTTGCAAAGTTCTAACGTGTGCTCATCTTTATAAATTGATTTTATTTATCATCATGAAACGCTTCACTTTCACACTTTCTGCCTACCTTATTACTTGTGTTGCGGTATTATTCATGATGATAGTACCGTCATATGCACAGGATATTATTCCTCTTACTGTAGGACCTGCCCGACAACAAATTACGGTTGATCCAGGAGAGGTTGCCAATTTTACGATCAAATTTTACAATCAGGGAGAATCTCCGGTCGCAGGACTTATCAAAACTGCTGATTTTGTTGTACAAGATAAAGAAGGATCTCCCCGCATCATAGAGGATGTAACTCAGGCTCCTCCAAAATTTGCTGCATCCCAATGGGTAACACTTCCTTTTGACCGCATGGCAATATCCCCTAGCGATAAGGTTGAAGTTCCCGCAACCCTCACCGTGCCAAGCGATGCAAAACCCGGAGGAAGATATGTCGCGGTTTATTTTGAACCCGCAACCACCTTTCCTCAAGCTGTTGGAGCCGAAACCGGTGGTCAGGGAGTTGCCCCACGCATTGCCTCTCTTTTATACGTGAGAGTAAACGGACCCATCACTGAAAGCGCGATTATATCCAACCTTTTTGCAAAATCATTCTATGAATATGGACCCATTACAGTAAATTCAGAGATCTTAAACCGCGGTGATTACCACATACGGCCACGCGGAGTTCTTTCTTTAGTTGATCCTTTCGGATCTGCCGTTGAACAAACCCCTTTGAAAGAAGAAAATATTTTCCCTGATGCAGCCAGAAGTTATGAAAACACCGTAGGGAGTAAATGGATGATGGGAAGATATAAAATAAATCTTGTTGCCTCCTATGGTGAGAAAGGTCAGGTTCTTGAACGTTCAATATATGTATGGATCTTCCCGTGGAAAGTTGCTACCATTATCACATTATTCGTTATCATACTCATTCTTCTCGGCAGAAATATGTATCAAAGACTGGTAGTAAAAGAGGCTCATCTTGAAACCGAAATACGTAAAGAAAAAGAGGAAATTGAGAAATTAAAAGAAGAACTAAAGAAAAGAAAAGAATAATACCAATCATATTTGAAAAAACCTTACCCGGCGTACCTTACGCCGGGTTTTAGTATGTGCATTATGTGTATAATGAATATATGTGGAACAGATGGCAAATCATACGTGTGATAAGTATAATCGCTGTAATTTATCTACTGAGCACACCAAGCGTTTGTCATGCTTATACGATAGGCCCCGCAGATGTTACCGTATCTGCATATATTGGATCAACTCCTGTTGCTAGTCCTTCTCCAACTCTATCAACAACCCCATCTCCTTCAATGAGTCCAACACCCCCTGTCAACTCTCTCACTCCCACTCCAACTCCTACAGGCGGTCGTTTTAGTATTTTCGGATATACATCACCGCGTGCAACCGTAAGCATACAAAACCCGGGAATGTTTATAGATACTTCGGCGGATCAAACCGGATATTTTGAGTTTGCACAATTTTTTTCACGCCTCCTCGTTGAGGATATCTGTCTGATTGCGCAAGATCAGCTTGGCCGGACTTCTATGCCTGTCTGTATTCCTCCTATGCCGGATGATCAAAACTCCTCAATCGGACCTATTATCATGCCACCGACCATCTCAATTAACAATGACAGCTTCTTTGCAGGCGATACGATCACGATTTCAGGACAAACCACTCCCAATAGTACTATTAACCTTTCAATGTTTACAGATGAATCAAAAACATCATTACAGGCACTTCTTTATGATAAAGAGATACCAATTACCAACAAAATTGCCTACGCATCCTTATTATTGGCAGATAAAATAAATCTTGTCCCCCATTCATATGCGGCATCTCTTCCCAAATCAAAATTAAAGGTAGATACAGCGGGGAATTTTTCACTTCCCGTATCTTCTGATGATCCGCAATATTATCGTACGTTTGCACAAACCATCATAAATACTGCCTTCTCTCCCAAAAGTACAACTCTTAATTTTGACATTTTTCCTGGTTGGTTTATATTTATGAAAATTTTCTTGGGTTTTTTACAAAGTCTAAAAGGAAGAATATTGGAAATAATATTGTTTTCACAACTCGTTATTATCCTGTATACGATACTTAATCATTATCTCCACCCACGTGTCATTTCGCGTATGAGAGCTTTAGTAAAGCTAACACATCCACTCCCGATGCTAACTCACCACGACCTCCTCATCCAACACCACGAACTTCTTCTGCAAAAACACGAGCTCGAAAAGGAATTTAGGGCTTTGATGAAACAATAATTAATTAAAAAGAAGGTGTGCTTTTTGAGGAAGAACCATTCCGTCTACTTTTACCTCTATATAATAATCCCCTGCCGCATTTGATGAAATATCAAAATAAGCTTTACCAAGATTGTCTGTCGTAGGCTGAACAAGTTCCATAGAAAGACTTGTTTCGTCAGGGTTACCAATAAATACTGCCTTATTTGGTACTCCAAGTCCCTGCCCATTTAATATATAAACAGTTACCCTGATCTTTTGACCGTTACCAGATTTTGCCTTAGGTGGAATAGCTATAACATAGGAGTTTTCGGGTGAAAATGAATCATCCCTTACGCTAGCCCTACCACTCATATATCGCGCTTCATAAAAAAAGAAGAGACCCGAAAAAAACATAAGAACAATGATAAACATAAGGATACCAATAATAATCTTCTGCATACCATTATGGT
>CAZYXQ010000065.1:0-5690 GCA_964651235.1 uncultured Gammaproteobacteria bacterium | reverse complement strand
TTAATCGGTCGGTTGCGAAAAAAAGAATTTCAGAAGAACCTCTTGTAATGTAATTTTTTTCAATGATAGATCCGGTTAACATGGACAATAGAAAAAAAATCATAAATATAAGCGTATGCATTATCATTTGTTTATATGCTTTTGTTTTATATACATACCATAGTTCAAAATAGATGAAAACGATTGGAATAAGCGGTCGTATCCCTTGGTAAGAAAAAAAACAAAGCCCGTACCATAATAAAGCTGATACATACTTTCGTTTATATTGGCTAATTATGCCGAAGAGAAATAAGGGAAATGCAATATTTACTTCAAGCGCAAGTCTTGATATATGATAAACCCATGGACTGAATGAAAAAATAATCGCAGTTAAAATACTTTCTTTTTTTTGATGTGTGAATGCATATATTAGTTCGAATACAAGGAGAGGAATCAACGTTGAAGGGAGAAGGTATATGAGCCGTGCTGATTCTATGGTTTGAGGTATGCCCAGTTTCCAAAATAAGACTCCATAATACATGCCGAGAATAGGAGCATGAGGGGAAATGTGGTCAAAAAAAAGAGGCATTTTTTCACCGTATAAATCGTTCCCAGTTTGTGCGATTGAAAGTTGTGTCAAAACCGTATCACGTTCATCATATAGTAAAAAAGTATCATTAAGAAACGGTATTCGGATCACGAGAAAGAGAAACGTAATAAATAAGATAATTTTTCTTGATTTTAAATAGGTAGCGATTCTTTGCATATTAATACGTATGGAAACAAGAATATCGAAAATCTTTATCGAGTATTTGTTTAATTTCAAGTTTTTTTTGATCAGATAACTTTTGTGAATCAATCATACGTTCTTGAGGCAATAACATACTTCTTTTTTGGATTATAAGTTCGCCGAATTTTTTTATTTCCACTATTTTTGAAATTTTATCCTCTTGAAAAATCGAAGCTTCAATTACAGAAGGGGGGTATTGATTACTGGGTTCAATAATAAGATATCGTGTTGGGGTGTGATTGATATCGTTATCAAGAAAAGATTTGCTTATTTCTTGTTTTGGTCCTGACCAATAGGGAAGATAGGAATATTTTCTCTCTCCGTATATTTTATAAATGGTTGACCAAAGTTGATTAATAAATAGAGGATTGCTAACAGAACAGATACTGAATGGCTTATTATCTGCTTTTGTATAAGTATAGTCAACTAATTCTTTTTGTTGGGCATATTTCATAGGTTGGTGAGAAAATATATATCTGCTTTCAAAATGTTCTTTAATAAATAAACGGAGATTAAAAACAAAAATTAAACCTAATAAAAGGTATCCTAACGATTTTCTTTTTACCTTAAAAATAAGAAATATGGTATATGCCACTAAGATTGTTGTTGAACCGGCAATAGAGCTATGTATGAAATTACCCCCTACCACATTGCTTTTAAATGCAAATAGAGGTAATGTTGAAAATAGCCATATGATAAGAAACAGGATAGAAGAGTTTAGTTTTTTTTGAAAAATGACATATATGACACTTACCAAAAAAAGGATCAAAGCGATAAAGTTGTTAAAGGCAAAAAATGAATAGTATAGACTTCTGGAAAAACTCATAAAATACATAGCAAAGCTATCCATTATGTTATTCCAACCACTTTGGGTTTCTAAATACGAGAGAAGCGATTTTATTCCAATAAACTTAAACCGAAGTTCGGCGATGAGAAAATTTGAAAGGAGAAGAAACAAAAACATAAAGTTTTTTATAAACACATTTTGACTAATATGTGGTTTATAAATCCAGTAAAAAGCTGGATATAACAACAATAAGTAAACAAGATAAAAATCAAGTTGGATTGCGATAGAAACCCCAATAATACTTAAAAGAAGTCCTTTATTTTTCTTTTTTATAAAATATTGAAAAGCACCATAGAAAAATAAAATACAAGCAATCGAAATAAATGATGGATTAGATATAAACCGTGAATAATTTGCTTGTTCATAAGAAATTGCCCATAAAAAAGCTGCAAGTATACCAATTTTTCTATCTTCAATAGATTTACCAAATTCATAAAGCAGATAAATTCCTGTTAGATTAATAACAATAAGCAACAATGCTGCTGCATTAGGGTTATAAGACGTGACAAAATAAACTGGTGCCAGAAGATAATAATATAACGGTCCGCTGAATAATCCAGGTATGTCTGTTCCCGGACCTACCAGTTTAAATTTTGGAATGGTGATCATGTCATATATCTCATGAATATCTCGTGCTTGATCGTGGCCAAAAAAGAAATTGTCGGTAAGATTGAAGGTGCGGAACAAGAACCCGACAAGGAAAAAAACAATAAGAATAACGGGTATTTTATAGTTTTTCCAGATAATCATGTATGCTAAATTATATCAAAGCACACTGCAAAAGGGCCTTTATGCCTTATAATAAACTAATGAAATTATTTAAATATATCTTACCCCTTTTAATCGTTTTGTTTGTGTTACTAAGCTCATGGCAAATGGTTAAGGGTAGTATTATTTTCCATACTGATATAGCACGTGATTTTTTGTTAATGGAAGATATGTTAGTCTCGGGTAAACCAACACTCATTGGACCACGGTCAGGTGGTATTCCCGGAGTTTTTCATGGACCTTTGTGGCTGTTTGTCAATTTACCGATATTTATTATAAGTGGAGGAAATCCTGTTGCGACAGGATGGTTTTGGGTTTTCCTTTTTTTAGTGAGCTTAATAGTTACTTTTTGGGTAGGAAAACGGATGTTTTCTACTGAAACGGGTTTAATCGCTGTTTTATTGGTTGCTGCTTCTGCTTCGGAAAGTATTTCGTCACTTTTTAATCCGTTTGGTGCAGTCATACTTTCTCCATTATTTTTTTTCTTCTTCGTTCAATATGTTGATAAGCAAACTGTACGAGATTTGCTATTGTGTTTATTCATATTGGGGTTGATTATCCAGTTTCAAATGGCTTTTGGAGTTCCATTGTTAGTTCTCATTTCATTTCCTCTCTTTTATGTAATGGTAAAAAAGAGAAATTTTTTTCATATTTTTTCTTTTTTTATTTTATTACTGCCTCTCTCAACATTTATTTTATTTGATCTTCGTCATGATATGCTACAGGCAAAATCGGTTTTTGCATATATCGGGGGTACTGAAAATATGTTAAAACTAAAACTTCATCAAATACTATTTTTATTTATGCGGATAAAGGAGATGTTGTTTAATAGCGTTTCTATGTTTGTTCGTGGAAATTTCTATGCTTCCGTAGTGTCAATATTTATACTGGGTGTATCTTTTATAAAGTTAATACATAATCCAAAAATAAAGGAGAGAAACTGGTTTTTTTATTCTTTTTATTTATATATCGGATATTGGGTATTAACGCTATTATTTAAAGGTACTATTTGGAGTTATTATTATTGGCCGTTTCTACCACTTCTTGCAATAATGTTTACCGCCATGGTTTTGAAAACGAATAAAAATCTAGCAACATATATATTGTTAATAGGTGTAGTTGTTTTAAATTTATCTGCGTCGGTAAAACAAATTATTGCAGAAGAAGGAAATTACATACGGTCTGGTTCATGGCTTTATTACTATAATCAGGCGCAAAAATTATTCATTGATTCGGGAAAAGAGGATTTTGGTTATTATATATATACGGCCGATCAATTTGGTTATTCAACACGTTATGCTATGAACTTTACGAAAAAACAATTTCCAGAAAAGAAGGTTTTCCCATACCAGAAAAAGAAAATTACTTACCTGGTAATTTTTCCAAGTTCAAATCCCTATACAAGTGAACATTGGTGGAAAAAAAACCAGGTTAAAATAGATCGAAAACCAGATAAAACAATGAAGTTTAAAGACGGCTCTTATATCGAAAAATATTACCTTGATGAAAGTGAACAAGAAGTTGAGTCTGATCAAAATTTAATACATTCCCTTATTTTTAGGTAAATTATTTTTGAAGTTCTTTAGGAAAATTTATTCCTATATAGTCAAATTTCTCATCTCCGTTTCGTGGAGGTATGTTAATGTTAATAACACATGATTTCCAGTTTCCAATTGTTTTAATACCATAGTATTCAAATAAATAACGGTAACCAACCTCCCTTCCAAGTGGAACATTAAATGCAATATCGCATTTTCGTCCCTTTAATACTTCTGCCATTCTTTTTACCGCTTTATTTTTTTGATAATAATTTAAACCAAACCGTGTCAGTTTTGGATAAAAAAACATAATGCTTAATATGGCATATAAACCAATAAAAAATAGTAAGGGTAGATACAATCGTTTTGTCAGGAAAAAATCCGTTAAGCTAAAAATGATAAAGGGGTACAGAAAAACAAAGTAATATTCCGATGGTCGTTTGCCGTATAGTGCAAAAAATATTGGAAATATTATCCACAGAACAAGAGAAGACAGATAGAAATATCGTTTAAAGAGTATTTTATTTCGGATTTGGTAAAGTAAAATTGTCAGTATGATGAGATATAGAAATTCACCAGTAAAAAAATCGGTTTTAATGAATAAAAAAGTATAGGCAATGTTGGAAAAAACAGGTATCCAAGCTCCTGCCCAATGCCCCACATTAGGATCAGTCTGGGTAAAGAAAGATATGAAAAGTTTTAAATTAAAAAACTGATGACGAAGGTCAAAAATGATAAGTGGAAGAAACATAAGAATAATACCGGTAAGGAAAAAAAGAATATGTTTCCAGGTAATATGGATACTTTTTTTCGAAATGAGAATAAATATACATGTAAACAAAATGATAAAAATGAATTGAAAATGCATATTAAAGAAGAAACCTTGAATCACTCCTAATAAAAACCAAAATAGACTCTTTTTATATTTAAATATTAAATAAAGGAGAAACCAAGTTAAAATAACTCCTAGGGGTATTAATATAGGCCATACGGGACCGATATCAGCATCAATCATTGAAATATTAAGTGACCAGAGAAGTAAAAAAATAACCGAAGTTTGTATATTGCTTATTTTTTTTAAAAATAATAAAGAGGTAAAAAAAAATACAATACAATAGGAAATCACAAAATACATAAGTGCATCAGGTGAGAAATTACTGGCAACATAATACGGAATCAAAAGATAAGCAAGGTGTGGACCTAAAAAGAACCCTTTGTCATTATTTGCACGGGGACCTATCAATGTAAGGTTTTTATTAACAGCAATTTCTTTTACTTCATGCGATATTTTTTCTTGATCCCAATCAAAACCGATTCTTTTATTAAGATTAATAAATCGAGGAAGGAAAAAGACAAATACACTTATCGTTATAAGAAGGAAAAATATTATTTTTTTCTGTTTCATACCTTTGAATTGATGATGATTTATTATACAATAAACACTGTCATGTCGTACTTTTTGTATGCTTTATTACTTTTAGGATTGTGTTTGTATTCTTTCGTATTGGTTGACCCAAATATCACATTCGTTCAGAATGGTTTTTGGGAAGTATTTCGTGAAAAGGTTGTATGGATTGGATATTATCAGCGAGAACTTTCATGGTATATATATCTTGGTTTTATCATCATACTTTTTATCTTTCATTTTTATTTTACCCATAAAAGAAACACGAATGCTTCTGTTATTGCTCTTCTTGTGGGAATTTTACTTCTTTTCTCATATCCTTTTTTGTCACATGACTTATTCAACTATATGTTTGATGCAAAG
>CAZYXQ010000064.1:0-6135 GCA_964651235.1 uncultured Gammaproteobacteria bacterium | reverse complement strand
CTCTTTAATTTTGTCACGGATTGCAATAGCCATTTCAAAGTTCAGATTTTCTGCATATTTTTTCATTTCTTTCTGAAGTTTTGGTACTAACTTTTTTATGTCATAAGGAGTAAGATCGTTTTTACTGATGGATGTGATATTTTGAAACTGCCCAGAAGTCTCAACTATACGTTCTACACCAGTTTGAGCGTCATATTCGACAATTTTCTGTCTAATCGGTTTTAATACATTTTTAGGTGTAATATGATGTTTTGTATTGTAAGCGATCTGATACGCTCTTCTCCTTTTGATTTCTTCGATTGCTCTCTTCATTGATCCAGTAATCGTATCGGCATACATGATAACCGATCCGGATATATTGCGTGCTGCGCGTCCCATTGTCTGAACAAGTGCGGTTTTTGATCTTAAAAAACCTTCCTTATCAGCGTCAAGTATGGCAACAAGATAAACTTCAGGCAAATCAAGTCCTTCCCTCAATAAATTAACACCAATAAGAACATCGAAAGCGTTACTCCGTAAGTTGTCTAAAATATTTGACCGTTCAAGCGTTTTTACATCTGAATGAAGATACTCTGCCTTCACATTTTGATCTTTCAAATATAAACTCAGGTCTTCTGCTGTTTTTTTTGTCAATGTAGTAACAAGTATTTTTTGTTTCAATGCTACTCTTTTTATTATTTCCTGCATAAGGTCCTGAATTTCGTTTTTTGCAGGTCGTATTGTTATTTCGGGGTCAATTATACCTGTAGGGCGGACAAGCTGTTCCACTATAATTGATCTATTTGTTTCCCAAGCGTCCGGAGTAGCAGATGTATATATCAATGTGGGCGGTATTGCATAGAACTCGTCAAAAGTCATAGGACGATTATCAAAACACGCTCTTAATCTAAAACCGTAATCAACCAGCATTTTTTTTCTCGAGTAATCACCATTGTACATTCCTCTAATCTGAGGAACCGTCATGTGTGATTCATCAATAAATACTAAAAAATCTGATCCGTATGTTTGTTTAAAATAGTGTAATAAAGAAAACGGAGCGTCACCTTTTTTACGTCCATCAAAATAACGTGAATAATTTTCAATACCGTTTACATAACCCACTTCTGAAATCATTTCCAAATCATAATTTACTCTTCGTAACAAACGATCGGCTTCAACAATTTTTCCCGCTTTAAGTAACATTGCATGTTCGACTTTTAAGTCTTCACGAATTTGAAAAATTGCTTTTTTTGTAATATCAGGATCAACCATAAAATGTTTTGCAGGATATAATACCAGTTTGTGAATAATGTCTTTTTGTATTGCTCCGCTTACAGGGTCAAAAAAGAAGATATTTGTAATGCGGTCTTTTTCTAGTTCAACTCGATAACCTTTATCTTCGTAAGCGGGATAAATATCTATTCTATTTCCACGTAGTCTAAACGTTCCTCTTTTAAACTCAAATTCCGATCGATCATAGTGCAGTTTCGCAAGATCATTGGAAAGATGTAACATATTAATCGTGTCACCAATATTAAGTGTAAGTACGTATCGACCGTATTCAAGAGGCGATCCAATGTTGTAAATACAGGAAACTGAAGCTACGACTATTACGTCATTTCGGGTGAGAATGTTCGTGGTAGATTGCAGTCTTAATTTATCGATCAGTTCATTTATCTGTGCTTCTTTTTCAATATATGTGTCACTTTGAGGTATATACGCTTCAGGCTGGTAAAAATCATAGTAGGAAACAAAATAGGATACGGCGTTATCAGGAAAAAAATCACGCATCTCCTGATATAACTGACCTGCAAGAGTTTTATTATGCGAAATAATAAGAGCCGGTTTGCGAGATTTTTCTATCACGTTGGCCATGGTAAAAGTTTTACCGGAGCCTGTTACACCAAGTAAAACTTGATCTTTTGTATGTTGGCTAATTCCTTTGAGTAGTGACGCTATCGCTTGTGGCTGATCACCTGTTGGACTAAAGGATGATTTGAGTGTAAACATGCAATAATACGATAAAAATATGAAACCTTTCATTTTATCATATTTATACGTCTATTTACCAGGTTGAAATATAAAGGATTATCTGTCATACTAACATGATGCAACTTATTACCGCTCTTATTGATTTTATCTTACATATTGATGTGCATCTGGGCCAAATAATCCTTCAATACGGAATCTTAACGTACGTGATACTCTTTTTGATTATTTTTATGGAAACGGGTCTAGTTTTTACTCCTTTTTTACCAGGTGATTCACTTCTTTTTGCGGCAGGGGCTTTTGCAGCGCTTGGTTCATTGCACATCGGATTTCTTTTACTTATTCTTATTGTGGCAGCAATTCTTGGTGATACAGTAAATTATTGGATCGGTCATTTTTTCGGTAAAAAAATTGTCGCACATCCGAAAATTCCCATCGATGAAGAACATATTGAGGAAACAAGAAAATTTTTTCACAAACACGGCGGAAAAACAATTATCCTCGCACGTTTTATTCCTTTTATAAGAACTTTCGCCCCTTTTGTAGCAGGAATAAGTCGTATGAACTACGGACAGTTTATATCGTTTAATTTTATTGGAGGTGTACTCTGGGTTCTTATTGCCACAATAGCAGGATATTTTTTCGGAAATATTCCTTTTGTTAAGGAAAATTTTTCATTAGTGATTATCGGTGTTGTACTTATTTCGCTTATCCCAATACTTGTTGAGTTTATCCAACACAAACTAAAGAAAAGTCAAAACTCAAAAATCAAAAATAACCTTTGAGTTTTAATTTTTGAGTTTTGATATTATATTTATGCTCTACATTGTTGGTACGCCAATCGGAAATCTGGAAGATCTTTCACTCCGTCAAGCCAAAACCATAATGAAAGCGGACATCATTTTAACCGAAGATACGCGCAGTACGGGACTTTTGAAAATACAAATAGAAAAACTTTTTTCCGTTAAGGGAAATGAGAATCAACAACTAATCTCTTATTACAAGGATAATGAATTTGAAAAACTACCGTTTGCTTTGTTACAACTTAAGGAAAATAAAAATGTAGTAATGATTTCTGAGTCAGGCATGCCGCTTTTATCTGATCCTGGATTTCTGCTCCTTAAAGAGGTAAAACAATCGAATATTCCCTATACCGTAATACCCGGTCCATCCTCTATTACCACAGCGGTTGTACATTCAGGAATAAAGCCAAATTCATTTGTATTTATGGGATTTATGCCTAAAAAAAGTAATGATAAATCCAAACAAATTCAAAAAGCTTTAAATATATCAAAAATACTTAATGGTTGTCAGATACTATTTTTTGAATCACCGAACCGACTACATGACACCTTAACCATCATACAAGAAATCGCACCAGATACTCATATTTGTATATGCAGGGAGTTGACAAAAAAATTTGAGGAAATTGTTACGGGTAAAGCATCTGAATTACTTATTTACTCCTTTAAAGGTGAAATTGTACTTATTCTCTCAGATAACAAGTAACACATTTGTTTTTAAATCAATACGGAAAATAGTAATTACAATCAAGTCTTCAAAACTAATTTGACAGATACCTAAAATAATACTATGATAAATACAGAAAATGAAATACATACTTGTAATGACCATGGTGTGGGCAGCTTTAGTCCTTCCAAAAGCAATATATGCAGAGGATTTCACATTAACTAAAATAGGAGCCCTGGAAGTAAATGGAAAGTATTATAACCATTGGTGGTATGAACCAACACGACTCACATTGGAAGGCAGAGGAAGCAAAGGAGCAAATGTTGATATCACGATAGACCAAACTACGACAACCATAAAAAGTTCAGTTGAGGATGGGTCATGGAAATATACACACGAAAAAGAACTAGAAAAAACTGATCATCAAATAACGGTAGGTTCTGGTGAAAAACAGATTTCATTTGTTCTTACTATCGGGGCAGGTTCTGTTCCTCAAGAAGAACAAACTAAAGGTGGCTTGCTTGAAGCTGGAAGTATAATACCCGCACTTTTTTTGTTCGGTATTTCAACCGTATTAATATACCTCGGTTTTCATCCTTCAAAGATTGAAGAAATTGCTTAATTTAACTGCAAAACAGCAATCAAACTAAACTTAAAACCCACTATTTTAAAACACTTACTGATTTTTTATTATTAGATAAAGTAATAAAATTATTTTAATACGTCTTTGGATACAAGTTAAACTAGATTTTGTAATGGCGCAAATGTACGTTCAAGAATATTATGCTGACCATTTGTTCCTAAATATTGATTGTAACCACGTAAAAGATAGTTTTGAACAAATCGACTAGTAAGAGGCTGACCTGTATATACCACTCTAATGATTTCTGCTTGATTCATATTGGCTAAACTCTGTACAAACGCGTCTTCAAGTGGTGCTAGAACACCTGAAATATTACAAATTGGGTATTGAGAAGCATTTGATCCATTTTCGTATTCACCAAATACCACTTTACCCTGAGGATCATACTTGAGAGCAACTCCAACATATCCAGTTTTAGTTTGAGATCTTTTTTTGCAAAAAATTCTCAGAGCTGTAAATAGTTCACGATCATTTTTCCAACCATAACATCCTACATAAAAGGAGGAAGAATCTAACGGAGAAACAGATATTTCAGAGATTGGTTTATGTGTACTACTACTTGATAGACTGACTGGAAGAGTTGATACAACTTTAGTTATTAAATCAACATAATTCATATAACTGTTTAAATATGATTCAGTCACCATTGGCTCAAAAATACCTTTACATTCACCTGTTTTTAACATAGCAGATTATTATCGCATTTCCCAAGATAGATTATTCGAAAGTTCTGTTTCGTATTTATAGGTGAGCGTAAAAATATTAATTACGAACAACTTTTAGCCTCCTATCAATCCATTTATTACTCTATATCAAAGTTTACTTTCTTAACAGACTCACTATCCATCTAACTTCTTTTCTACCTGCTTTGTCTTCTTCATTTTCGATTTTAACCAATGTAAAACCACTTTTATTCATTAAATCAATAACTTCTTCTTTTGTAAAATACTGAAAGAAACGATCATGGCTTGATAGTTTGTCTGTCACCACATCAAATTTCTTGTCACCAAATTGTTCTTTTACATAAATATGTAAAATTCCACCTTTAATAAGCACGCGATAAAATTCCTTTAAAGAATTGAGAACATCTGTAACTGTTTCGAAATGCAATAAAGATGCATGGGCCCAGATACCACCAAACGTTTCATTCTTAAATGGTAAGTGAAGAAAATTACCTTCAATAAATTCAATGGCCGGATAATTGTTTTTTGCTACTTTAAGTAACTCAGGTGATAGATCTATTCCCACTACTTCAACGCCTTTATCAAATAAAAATTTACTATCACGCCCAGCTGCGCAACCAGCATCTAGAATTTTTTTATTTTCTTTAGGTAGGAGACTAATCATTTCATCCATCTGCCTCAAGGCTGCAATATTTTGGATTGACTTCGCGTAGTGTGAGGCATTTTTGTTATACCAGTCAATGGTATCCTGAAACCCTTTTACACTCATAGTGTCATTATAACAAACACCCTAAAGCTATTCGAACACTTTTTAGCTTCAGATATACGTAAAATGGAAATATTTTTGATGAATTAGCCTTGGTGATCCCATGGGGATTCGAACCCCAGATTCTCTGGCTGAAAACCAGATGTCCTAGGCCGCTAGACGATGGGACCTTGCCTTATGATTATAAAAGACTGTTGCCTATTTGGCAAGCTTTTTCTTAAATTCTTCGAGAAGATCTTTCGCAATATCCTTTCCTCCTAGTCCAAACGCCAACCCTCCGGCTATTGCAATCATCGCTACTATTCCCGTAAAAAATATACGGATTAAGTCCTGTGCAACACCCAGTTGATTTAACATAATCAACACGGTAAAGAACAAAATTGTTGATTTAGAAAAAGCGCTCAAAGTATTTGCAGATGCAACACCAACCGATTTCATACTTTGTCGTACCAGGTCGGAAGATAAATTCGAAATAATAATACCGATAAATCCCATAACAACAGCCACAATAACATTGGGAAGATAAAACAAAAAGGTATTTAACACAGATGTAGCCTGTGATAATCCCCATGTTTCAAGTGTCGGTATTAAAAATAGTATTATTA
>CAZYXQ010000063.1:0-6159 GCA_964651235.1 uncultured Gammaproteobacteria bacterium | reverse complement strand
TTCAGACGTGTGCTCTTCCGATCTCATCATATAAATTTACTATCTCACCGGGACACGGATCACATAAACCAATTTTGTTATAAAAACAAGGTTTTTTATTATGCTTGGCCATACAAAAAGGAATTATTCTTCTTATAAGACGAAGTAATGCAGTAGTCTCTCGTTGACTTCCAAATGGACCGAAATACATAGCGTTTTTATGAATTTCTTTACGAACAACAGAAATTTTTGATAGTTTCTCCTTAGATATTTTTATATATAAATGACTTTTATCATCTTTCCATATAACGTTATATTTTGGTTGGTGTAACTGAATAAGATTTGACTCAAGCAAAAGTGCATGAAACTCTGAATCGGTCTCATATGTTTCTAAACCGTTAGCTTGTGACACGAGCATAAATTCTTTTTTTTGATATTTTGCATTTTCTACATGTGATAGTACTCTGGGTTTTATCTGTATTGATTTGCCAATATAAAGATACTCATCATTCAATTTAAATGCATATACACCCATATGTGTTGAAAGATTTGAATAAGACGATCTTTCAAGAGGTTTAAGCAGTCGTAGAATTTGTTTTTTTTGCTTCATTTTTCTGCAACGAGTATATCACAATACCCATCCACATAAAATAAGACAGCATATACCCATAAGGCACATTTACATCGGTTAATTGTTGTAATTCGGAAAAAATCAACGGAAATGTAACTGCATGTAGTCCAAGATGAAACAATTGACGATATGAATAATTTACTTTAAGGATTTTTAACATAATAAAAATAAACGTATTGTAAAACAAAATTCCGACACTGATACTAACACATAAGAAAATAGCGATAATAAGGGGAAGAATAATAATTGAAATAAGTATTATCATTGCGACCATGTAGGGAGCATAGTCAAAAAAAGGAATGATCTGTTTCACCATTCGTTCATATACATCGTAATTAATTACTGAATAACCCTTTTGATCAGCAAATGATTGTACCTTATAAGATGATGAACCCAATTGATCCTTATCATAATAAGCAAAGGAGTCCTTATTGATAAAAAGTAAGGTCTTATACTGAGTAATGTTTTCTATTCCTGACTTGGTATCAATAACAGCGAAATGATAATCATTCACATTAAGCTGCTTGGGAAACGAAATAATGTATGGTTCATCGACATTTGTCCGAAGAGTGCCGTTATTAAAGGTTAAAGTTAATTCTTTCGGAAAAAAATCATATGCTGTTTGTTTAGCTGTTTGAATATAAGCTGGTATTTTTGGTATGTGTGGTATCAAAGTTCCTGCAAACCATAAAGCTTTTAATAAAACAATTAAATAAAGAAGGAAAAAAATATATTTTACTCCAAATCGTATTCGTGAACGAAGCACGTCTTGATAATATGATGGTTCGGTAAGACTCTTGATAAATGTTCTTTTAAAAAGAGTGATTTTATTCATGGATATATGATATCATCTTTTGTTTAATTTATAAGCTGCAAATGCAGTAATGAACAAAGCAGTAATACCAGATCCGTATATGAACATTTGTGTATATGAAGATGCAATAGTAATATCTTCTTTATAAACTACATCTCCTTGTGATTTGAGTGTCAAACCGGTTTTAAAACCAAATATGCGAGAAGGGGCAACATATTGATATCCTAATTCCTTTTTTTCAAACGGTACAAGAAGAGGAATTGTTATCGTCGGATTTTTTACTTCGACACCTTTTAATTCCAACGTAAGGGGATAATTTCTAATAAACGTATTTCCTTTATTCTGAATATTAAGTCTTATCGTATATGTATTTTTACCAGATCCAGGCATATGCAGGGGTAAAATGGTAACAACCTGTTTCTTATTTTCAACAAAATCAGTTGATACTGCTGCTATGTTTATGTCTTTTTCTTCAGCGCTTCGTTTATAGCTTCCGGCAGGATAAGGATAATCCGCTTTTTTCCCATGGATGACAAAAACTATATGATTCAAGTCAAATGAATTGAAATAATCGATTCCCGAAGTATCCTCCCAGGTTGGATCAACAGATACCCATATTTTTTTTTCTGAATCAAAATATTCCGGCCATGAGTGTAGGATGTCAGAGTTAACTGATAGGGGTCTTAACTCGGGATCGTTCGAGAATCCGTAACCTTGCATTTCACGAGAGTAAAAACCTTTTTCTCGCAAAAGAGCAATAAATACATCAGAGTATTCAGTACACACTGCTTGATCTGGATATTGTAAAGCAACATCAGAACCAAGTCGTGTTATATCCGTATCAATTCTTTTATAATTATATTGAAGTGTATCTTTGGTAAACGAATATATTTTAGCGATTGAATCAAGATCCGCACTAGGCGGTAACGCTTCTATTTTCCAAAGATTTGTCCCTGATAGCAAGTACTTTTTTTGGTTTAAAAATTCCGAATGAATCTGCTCCTGAATATCGGTTCTTGGTTTACTGTAAACAGATACACCACCTTTAAAATATATGGTTTTATCTTCTTTTGGATTGAGATAGTACCGACCGATAAAATTTCCATCTTCATCACTAAAAGTAATATTGGGTAAAGGACTGATTGTTTCTACATAAACTTTTTGATACAACGTATCCGGAGGAAACGTTATGTCTGTATATACGCGTGTTAAATTGGGATTACTTAGATGATAACGGAGATCCATTTGATAATTTTGAGAATCTCCAAATACCGCATATACAGTTTTGTTAACGGGATTATTCCAGATTACCTCGTTTATCGTTACGTGTGTCGGAATCGGTTTTGAAATCGATATCTGCTTTTTGGTTCCAGGAGGTAAATGTACAGTAATATTATAATCTCCTGGAGTATCACTTCTATCAATAGTCGGCAAAATCACTTCCCATACGTTTCCGTTCACTTTAAATAGATCATATTGAATAAAAGTAACATATAGCGTGTTTTGTTCATTGAGACCGGTTACGGGATTTGAAAATTCGGCAGTTATGACTTGTTTATTATTATCCGTTGAAAGCACTGGATCCACCACTTTAAAATCATCTTCTGCTTTGATGTTTCCAATTTGAAAACTTTTTGGAAAAAGTAATGAAAATTTTTTAATATAAGAGTCAATTGTCTGATTTGTAATTTTTACTTTAAATGAAACTTTAGTGCCACTATCAAGTTCAGGTTCAGTAAGATAATAATCAACCTTATAATCAATTTTAAATTCATTCGCAAGTACGGGATGAGAAATAAAACATGATAAAAAACAAGATACGAACAAGATTCCTGTTTTTATGAACATGTTTCTTATTTTCGTTTTGTCATTCATTCATATTGGAATTAACTGGATTTAAGATATGTTCCGGTAAAAGAATTCTTATTCTTCATAATACCATGTAATGGGCCCTGATACATAAGGTGACCACCTTGATTACCTCCGGTTGGACCAAGATCAATAATATACTGACAATTTTTTATCACATCTGTATTGTGCTCTATGATTATTACTGTGTTTCCATGATCAACCAATCGATACAATGTTGCAAGCAATTTCTCAATATCGTAAAAATGGAGGCCTGTAGTTGGTTCATCGAGAATATATACGGTTTTACCCGTATCTTTACGGGAAAGTTCATTCGAAAGTTTTATTCGTTGAGCTTCACCTCCCGAAAAAGTAGTTGCCGGTTGTCCTAATGATATGTATCCTAATCCCACACTTTTTAAAACTTCAAGTTTTGCGTAAATACGATAATGGTTTTGGAAAAAAAACAAAGCTTCGTCAACGGTCATATTTAAAATATCAAAAATTGTTTTTCCTTTATACATTACTTCAAGTGTTTCTCTGTTATAACGACGACCCTCACAAATATCACAATTTACATATACATCTGGCAGAAATTGCATTTGTATCTTGATGACTCCGGCTCCTTGACACTTTTCACATCTTCCGCCCTTTACGTTAAATGAAAATCTTCCTTTTTTAAATCCTCTCGATTTTGCTTCAACTGTTTCTGAAAACAAACTGCGTATTTCATCGAATATTCCTAAGTACGTTACTGGATTTGAACGAGGTGTTCTTCCAATTGGAGATTGATCAACAAGATATACACGTTCGACATATTGTTGACCCAAAAGCCTTGTAAACTCACCCATATTTTCATGAAAATGTCCGTCGAGATAATACTTTAATGCAGGGTATAACGTTTCCACGATTAAAGTTGATTTACCGCTACCTGATACACCTGTCACTGCAATAAGATTTCCAAGAGGAATTTCGATATCTAATTTTTTAAGATTAAATTGTGAAGCGCCCTGTAAGTTTAATGTGCCTTTATGCGTAATAAGTTCTCTCGTTGGAAAAGAAACTTTTTTCTTTCCTGATAAATATTGACCCGTCAATGATTGTTTCGATTTTTTTAATTCTGGTAATGATCCAGAAAACATTACTCTTCCACCTTCTTTCCCGGCTTTTGGACCAAGTTCTACAATGTATTCAGCATTTTCGATTGTTTCCTTATCATGTTCAACTAGTAAAACAGTATTTCCAAGATCTTTTAGATGTTTCAATGAAGCGATCAGTGAATGCACATCCTTAGGATGAAGACCAATCGATGGTTCGTCAAGAACATACAATACTCCCGTAAGTCCGCTTCCTATCTGCGATGCAAGTCGAATACGTTGCAATTCTCCTCCGGACAATGTTTTTGCAGTTCTATCAATAGTAAGATATGACAAACCGACATTATTTAAAAAAGTTAATCTAGTTATAATTTCCTTAAGTATAAGACGGGCGATTTCTTTTTCGAAGTCTGAAATTCGTGTCTCAATAGTCTGGGTTATATAGGAACAAAGTTCAGAAATTGGTTTTGCACAGAGTTGAGCTATGCTTAATGAATCGATTGTTACGGCAAGCACTTCCGGTTTAAGACGCAAGCCTTTACAGAGAGAGCATGTTTCTTCTCTTACATATTTATTTATTTCAAATTCATCACTTTGAGACTGTGATTCAAAAAAACGTTTTTCAAATTCTGAAATCAATCCGTTCCATTTTTCATATATTGCAGTCTGTTTTCCAAATCTGTTTTTTCCCATAACTTGATATACTTTATCGGTTCCATATAGTAATTTTTGTATCGCATCTTCAGATAATTCTTCTAATCGAATATTTAAATCTATATGCTCTTCTTGAGCCATTTGTTTAAGTAAACGTATATACCAAGTTTCATTAAAAAACATCTTATTAAAAGGTAGTATTCCTCCTTCCAGAATAGTGAGTTTTTTATTTAATATTAGATCGGGATCGACTTTATAAATAGTTCCAAGACCTTTACACTTTTCGCATGCGCCAAGAGGTGAATTAAATGAAAACATACGGGGTTCTAGTTCCGGAAGTGACATATTACATTTCGGACAAGAAAAATTTTCTGAAAACAGATGTTCTTTTTTTCCTTTTAAAATAATTAACCCGTTGGTAAGCTTTAATCCTTGTTCTAAACTATTTGAAAGTCTTGAACGAAAAGTTGATAAAAGTAAATTATTTGAGATTTCGATAAATGAAAGTGTTAGTAAATCTATTTCTACTTCAATGGTATGCTGATTGTTTTTTAGAAGATTTATCTCCTGTTTGGAAAGGTCAAACTCCTGATTATCTACTCGTATCCGATCGTATCCTTTTACCTTTAAATTTTCAAATAATTCCTTAAACTCTCCTTTTTTATTTCTAATAAGAGGTGCATATATGCGAAATGTGTTTGGTACAAGTTTGTTTTCGGTAACTTCTTTTTTAATTTCTTCAAATACTTTATTTACCATCTCGTCCAAACTCAATTTGGATATTTCTATATGACAGTTAGGACAATGCGGATGACCAATACGTGCAAATAACAATCTCATAAAATCGTATACTTCTGTAATTGTTCCGACAGTTGATCGAGGATTGTGTGAAGTAGTTTTTTGATCAATTGAAATTGATGGGGAGAGTCCTTCAATCAAATCCACATCAGGTTTATCCATTACTCCAAGAAACTGTCTTGCATATGCTGAAAGTGACTCTACATACCTTCGTTGACCTTCAGCATATATGGTATCAAATGCAAGTGAAGATTTACCTGAACCTGAGACACCCGTAATTACTACAAGTTTATTTTTAGGAATCTTTACGGTTATATTCTTTAAATTATGTTGTCTTG
>CAZYXQ010000062.1:0-6278 GCA_964651235.1 uncultured Gammaproteobacteria bacterium | reverse complement strand
ATCTTTGAGCATTCCTTTTATACCGCAGGCGGGATCGGACTCATAAAAAGTAATGTCTGGATAACAACAATTTTATTCGGTATCATCAATTTTCTTGCATGGTTTGCCATGACGAAAGGATTTGAGTATTTTAAAGCAACTGCCGGAAGCATCATTCTATTATCGGAGTTAATATTTGGAATTTGTTTTGCCGCAGTCTTTTTCAACGAAATCCCCGGATATATGTCCATTGTCGGCGGATGTCTTATTCTTACCTCCTCAATTCTTGTTATATTAAAGGGGGAAAATTAATAAAATCCATAACATCCCTCTTGAATTATCTTCTCATTACCGCTATATTGTATATACTATGTCGAAGAAATTACTTTTGTTTCTTTGTGTGATATCTATTGGAATTGCAGTGCGTCCTGTATTGGCACAACGCAGAAGACCAACTACCCCCGCACCCAAAACAGCAGCAACACCTACTCTTGCACCAGACCGTCAATGGCTATACCTTGAACAGGAATTGTGTTCAGATACCGGAATAACCTGCTCAGTCCCGGCAACAAATCCCGTTTCACAACGAAGATCAAAATTGTTTGTCGCTACAACAGACGAAAGCGGAAATCCTGTTCCACCGAGTGACAAACTTGAACCCGATGCAGATACCTATATTTTTGAATGTCTTGCAACATCGGTTGGGTCTGTTTGTACGTCTAATGTCAAAAGTATCGATGAAGAACTGTATGGTGAAGACAGAAGTGTCGTATTAAACAATTTATTTCTCTCCGGAACTCCGGCACCAACACCGCCTGGCACATGCGGTGGAGGATATGCATTTGAGGGTCTCTTTTCCAATAAGTCGGGCGCCAAGATAACACAACCTATCAAAAGTAACGGAATCGGCGAACTTGATCCGGCAGTTGAATGGCAAAGTTGTTATCCGATGACCATGGCAGAATATATGGCTCTCAATTTTGTAGACGGATCAAAAGCTAAAGAATTTGTCAGCGCTCTTGGAGGACAGCAACAAGCTCAGTTTGAGTTTGAAGTTCTTCCTACGGATCCGGTACTGAAAGCTCCGGTTGTCCGCATCCCTCGACCAAGAAGAATTAAAGAAAAAGATCCGTATGGTAGAGTATTTGACAGCCAAACTCTTGAACCCGTACCAAATGTAAAACTGGTTCTTACAAAACTCCGTACAGATGGTACGTTTACAAACGTAAATCCGTTTGATCCGAACGATGTGGTTGGAGGAAGTATTGTCAATCCGTTTACTACGAAAGAGGATGGATACTTTAGTTTTATCGTACCAGACGGAACCTACCGACTCGAAATTCCCGCAGAATTAAATCCAGATATTAAAATAACCACAGATTCAGGACTTTTAAATCCCAGTTACAGGGGTGTCTATTCAGATATTTATCCTTTGTATACAGGAGTAGATATCGTTCAAAAAGGTCAAATCCAGCATCGTGACATCCCGGTCAATCTTGACAAACCTGTTGAAAACCCACCGAAACTCACCGCATTTTTTTATGATTTCAATAAAACAACCGGCGAAGTTAGTCTCCATGGAAAGGTAAATTCACCGCTTCTACAGATGAAGTTCTATGCTCTTAAACTTGACTCTGCAACGGGAAAACCTTTAAAAACACGTGTCCTTTCTAGTACCACAGCTGATAAACTCGGTAATTTTGATATGCAGTTTTTTACCACATCCCTTAAAGCCGGAGAGTCATACGGAGAGATGGAAATGGTAAAAACAGATGTATCAGGCGCTCTTTCTTCAGCAACCGCACAATCTTCATCCATCCTTAATCCTATCTTAAACTACGTTGAAGGATATGCAAAAGACGAAAAGGGAGCAGTTATTCCCAATGCAAAGGTGGGAATTTATCTTGCGCTTTCCAAAAAACCGTATTTTGAAACAACCGCTGATGAAAACGGGTTTTATTCTATATCATCAGAAAATATTCCACCTTTTACTTATACTATCCGCTTTACCAGCCAATCAGGAACTACGGCCGATGCAACCACACTTAGCATTGCTCTTGAAAACCCGACGGTAAATATGAACGAATATGCACGGGTTTTACCGGGACAATCAAAAGCTGCCACAGTGAATACACAAACAGGTTCGGACTCAACACATAAATCTTCATTACCTTCCAGCAAATCAACAAAAGCAGATGAAACAAAAAAAACGAATGAAATAGTTCTCATAGTTATCATTCTTCTTCTTTTAGTTGGCGGAGCAGTCGGTATTTTCCTGGCTTTGAAGAAAAAAAATACACAAGGATCACTTTAGAAAGGATGTGGTGGTAACGCTCCATTTCTTGAACTAATTACGTATTATTTCGTATAATAGAAAAGTTGTATGTTATGAAACAAGTAATAAAAAAATTTCGGGATTGGTATCATAATCTTCCGGAGAAAAAAAAATACGTTGAGTTTATCAGTGCGCTTTTAACCATACCGGTGCTCATGACCGTTATTCTTATTAATTTCGGGAGTCTTGCAGAACGGAATAAATCGAAGCAGCCTCTGCCGACAACCACTCCAACACAGACTGTTATTCCCATTCAAATTATCAAAGAGGAAAAACTTATTCCTATAACAACAATACCAGCGCAATCCACTCAACTGAATCCTACATCTTCTGTGTGCAATAAAAACATTCCACCTATTGAGATTGTTTCACCGCAGGAAAATGAAGTCGTTATGAAAGACTCCGTTTGTGTCAACTTGAGATATGACAAGGAACCATATTGTGCGATTGTTTGGTCGCAATCAATTAACGGAGGTTCATGGACAGACTTTTCAGATAAGGCATACTGTTTTCTTAACTTGACCAAAGGACCCTATACAATAGACGTAAAAGTAAAAAGTATTGTAACTGGAGAAGAAACAAATATTCGACGATCTTTTATCTTTGATGGCCCCTCTTCGATTGTGCCAACTGGAACAGCAACACAATCGGCATATTGATAAATCCTGAATATTCAATTGTAAAATGATGATGTCTGTGATATAATGAACTATTGCATGGATCTTTTGAAACCTGCTTACTGAAACTACTAAGAATGAGTTTTCACTCCATTTGAAGAATCGTTTCTTTATCTTGTATAACTGAAGGGGATTATGAACAACATTGTTTTTAGGGTCCTTCCTTCTGAAAAGCTCGGTTGTAGCAACTATGTTGGACAATTGCAGTAATTTACAATACATAGATTTAAGCAGATTTTAAAAGAATCCATGCATTTTTTATTATAATGAGATTGTTATATTATCATCCCGGTGAAAACCAGGATCTCATCAGTATAAGTACTATATGAATCCGATAAAAGACGCTTTAAACAAGTTAACTAATCCTGAGAAAGCAAAACAGCTTCAGCGTTTTTTCAAAACGGGTAGGGGAGAGTATGGTGAAGGAGATATCTTTTTAGGAATCACTGTACCAATCCAGCGAACCGTAGCAAAACAATATCAAGCCGTTACATTAAACGACGTCTTGGATTTACTCAAGAGCAAGTACCACGAACACCGACTGGTTGCTCTCCTTATCCTCATCCTCAAATACAAAAAAACAAATGAAACAGAAAAAAAACACATTGTCCATCTATATCTATCAAATACAAAATATATTAACAACTGGGACCTGGTTGACCTTTCTGCACCAAACATATTGGGGGAGTATTTTAAAGACAAAGACAGATTGACTCTCTATAAATTAGCTCAATCAAATAATCTCTGGAAAAAACGAATCGCTATCATATCGTGTTTTACATTTATAAAAAATCGCGATTTTGAAGATGCTCTTGCGATAGCCAAACTGCTTCTTCATGATACACATGATCTTATTCATAAAGCTGTGGGGTGGATGTTGCGGGAAGTGGGCAAAAAAAACCAACAAACAGAAGAAGAATTTTTACTTACGTATTATAAAACTATGCCCCGTACGATGCTTCGATATGCTATTGAGAAATTTGATGAAAAGAAAAGAGCATATTATCTTGCAAAATAATTAAGTAATTTTTTTGATTACATAGAACATATTTCCGCTTGGCAAATAAATTTCAATACGGTCACCTGTTTTTTTCCCCCGCAGTGCTTTTCCAACAGGAGAGTAAATTGAAATTTTTCCCTTCCTGAAATCAGATTCCCATCCGTCAACAAGGATAATATTCCTATCTTCCGTACCATTATTAATTAAAAGCGCAGAACCGATATCCGCAAAACCGGATATATTCGGTGTTACTATCTCGACTTTATGCAGGATTTTTTTTAATCGTTTTAATCTTCCATCAATACCTGAAAGCCGGGACCGCGCGACCTTATATGCGGCATTTTCGGAAAGATCTCCCATCTCTCGCGCTTGCTGGAGAGCTTTAACGGCTGAAATTCGCTCTTCCTCCAATTTCTCTTGATCCTGTAATAATTCTTTAAAACCCTGTTGTGTAAGCCGCGTTACTTTGAGCATATTTCCATTGTATCATCTCACGTCCTTCTGAAACAATCTTCATGAAATCCTCATTTTCTTAATTTGATATATTGTATTGCCTAATCGATTTTTCCAACTTATGAGTTTAGGTTATTATAAAAATCAAAGTACACTTCGGAGGTGTACTTGTATCTTTGAAACGGTCTTTAGTACAATATATGATTAATGAAAGCTGTTATTCTAGCTGCGGGATTTTCAACCAGATTGTTTCCTCTCACGAAAAATTTTCCGAAAGGACTTTTGAAGATTAAAGATAAACCTATTGTGTCGTATGTAACTGAAGATCTTTTACGGACAAAGGATATAACCGAAACAGTACTCATAAGCAATGATTGTTTTTCACACCTATTTCGAAATTGGATTAATCAGGAGCATAAAGGAAAAATAACGGTGTTAAATAATAGAGTTACATGTCTTGAGAAACGGCTTGGGGCTATAGGAGATTTACTCTTTGCGCTTCATGAAACCGGATGGAACGATGACGTGTTGGTTACTACCTCAGACACGCTTTCTTCCCTTCGCATGACAGATTTTATTTCCTTTTATAAAAAGCACAACACGATAGTCACTGCAATCTATAAAACTAACGATATTAATAAAATTGCAGGAAAACTTGGATGTGCAGTAATAAAGGAGGATAAGCTCATTGATTTTATTGAAAAACCTGAAACACCTCCCAGTTTATATATGGGTGTTCCTTTTTATATTTTTCCTAAAAAAACACTATCTCTCATAAAAGTGTATGCGAATGAAGGAAACATACTTGATGCACCCGGATCAATCCTATCCTGGTTTTTAACAAAGGAATCTATATATGCATTCAAGGTGAAGGGATATTACTTTGATGTGGGAACGGTTGAAGTATATAAAACCCTACAAACACGCTTCTTAACAGAAAAAGATCATTAACCTCTTTTATTTAAAACATTCTGTTACAACAGCCTGATAGTCTGTTCCAACACATACTGTATCACCGACAGAAACATTTACTTTATTTTTGTCAGCGTCAGGAATATTTGGTCCCGGGTTCACTATTTGCATACCGGTAAAGACATCCAACCGACCAGGCATACCCAATCTCGCTATCGCAATATGAGCACAATTTTGTACTCCGGCCTTGTTATCATTCATCGCATCAACCGCTAAATCATACGTAGTATCATTTGTACCAACCGTTTTGACTACAACTTCCGGAAACTGATCGCAATATGAGGGTGCTTCTGTAGCTGTGGATTTAGGAGCGGGAGGGAGAGCGGTTGGCTCACCAATAGGTCCTGAACATGCAGTATCGAGTATGGCAATACCGGCAAGTCCTAGTCCTAGTCCCACACGAGATTGAGTAACAGCTACGAATGCTTCAGAAAATGCCATAATAATATTACATTTTAAATAGTAATATGCTAGTATATCACAGAATTGTACAGTTGTCAATACTATAAGATAGTTTATGTTGTATGAAAAACTGGGCTATATTACTTCAGCCTTAAAAAGAGCAGAAGGGTTAACTCTTTTAAAGCCACTTTATAATCCTGAAATACGCGATCCAAACGGATACCTAGATGAAATACGGGCGTTTGCAGCTCAGGGAGGAAACCTGATCATTGAACCCAATCACCTCGGGTATGGAGACCTCCCCATTGCTCTTCTTACCTTGCAGAAAACCCTTGATCCCAAATTCAAAAGACATACCATTGTCCCTGCTTCCCACTGGAATATACACAACAACCCCAACTTTAAAAAAGGACTTGATCTGATGACCCACTTTTTTGGAGTTGAGGTTTTCCCACTTATC
>CAZYXQ010000061.1:0-6309 GCA_964651235.1 uncultured Gammaproteobacteria bacterium | reverse complement strand
CATATTTCACCCGTTCGTTAATAAAGGAATACGTATTCCCCGCCTCACTAGTTCTGTTGACTTGTTCCCGACGGTATTTAACATGCTTGGACTTACACCGCCATTTTCGCAGGGCACATCTCTCATGCCTGTTCTTTGTAATATTCCGCAAGACAAGAAAATGACACAAGAAGAGATTGTTGTATCGCAGCGAATCCCTCTCTGGGAAGAAATAGTCTTTTATGAAAATATGGACACAAAACCGATTATTGACGCATTCCCTCATGATAGGCGTGATATCGCAGTAAGAACTAACACATGGAAATATATTGAGAGAAGATCAAAACCACTTCTTGAAACAATATCGTGGTGGAGCTACCTTACCGGTACACCAATCCAGATTCCCGACATTGAACTGTATCATATTGAAAAAGATCCGCAGGAAAAAGTAAATGTAGCGGACACATATCCGGAAATCGTAAAACAAATGAAAGGCTATCTTACGCAATGGGAAAAAAAATATTATGCTCCGGTAACAAATAAAGTGAAATATGAAGAAATACAAGAATATTTTTAATATTAAGTCGCTGTTTCTTATATTCTCAGTGTTTTTTATTCTAGTCATTTTTTGTATTTTGGGTTTTTCTGTAAATATCTTTAACGCTTTCTCAAATCAAACAGATATCTCTCTTTCAAAATGCGTACAAAAACAGGTCTGCACAGATTGTAATCTCATCCTTATTTCGGTAGACAGCCTAAGAACAGATCATGTTGGCGCATATGGGTATAAAAGAAACACAACTCCCAATTTTGATAGACTTGCTCACAAAAGTGCGCTGTTTACTCAACACATTACTCCTTCATATATTACGACCGTAACAGAAGCTGCCGTACATACGGGACTGCACCCGATTGCAAACGGGGTAACTCATTTTGAATCAGTTCTTCCGGTAGAAACACAAACCCTTGCACAAACACTCAAAAAATATCAATATACCAATGTTGCTCTTCATACGTCCCCTGAATACCTGAAAGAGCAAGGGGTAAAAGAAACATTTAACCGTGGGTTCGACTGGTATCAGATGAGCGGCGGTTATCGTGATTTTTCTGAGGCATCATCAGCAAAAATCATTCAGGAACTTGAGTTTTTAAAGAAGACTTCCAAGTTTTTTTATTGGATTACGGCTGGTGGAGTTCATATACCATTCGGCAAAGATGCAAAAACCTGGTTCGGGGATACACAATATGATGATTTTTTTGATCCGCGAATTCTTAATTGGACTACCATTTCAAGAATGTATGACGGTATGGTCTACGACTCAAGCGGTTCTTACGAACTTACTTCCTCACAAAAAAAACGCATTATTGATATGTATGATAGCGGAATTCGACAATTTGATGAATTTCTTGGGAAGTTCATCCAGAAACTTACTACATTGGGTCTAATGGATAATACGGTCATTGTGATTTATTCCCAGCATGGTGAAGACTTAGGTGAACACAAAACATATTTTCACTCTGATATTTATGATGTCCAGATCCATACCCCTCTTCTGATCTATGCTCCGCAGATCAATCAGAAAACAGTCTCAACTATGGTAAGCAGCATTGACATTTACCCAACTATATTTTCATTCTTAGGCATTCCTCATCCTGTGTATTCACAAGCGAAAAATCTCGTACCGTATATCTGCGATGAACATGCCCTCCCTCAATCTCCTGTGTTTTCACAACGGGTCCCTCTGTGGGAACAAATTGTCGGAATCAGAAATAATGAGGTTACCGGAGAAACTCTTATTCCACACACTCTTCCCCCAAACTCCTACGATGTCGCCGTACGCACAAATCAATGGAAATATATCCTCCGTCTGTCAAAACCAATTCTTGATGAATTTTCATGGTGGAAACAAAATAATGTCAAACAACTTTACCCTATCCCTGAGGATGAACTATACGATATACAGAAAGACCCGTATGAACAAGAAAATATTGTAACGGATCACCCCGACATACAAAAACAGTTTAACACTACTATCATGAATTGGTTTGATGTCACGCTTAAAAAAAATCCAAAAGGGATAGAGAAAGCTCCGAGACTACAGGAATATTTTTAATATTTCACATACTCCATAATGTCATATCTTGATATACTGCTTTCTTTGCTTGGGGAAAAGAACAATCAAATAAGGTACGTATATGAGTATAAGATTCGGTATCATACATCACTATATATTTCACACGATAGTATTCTTTTAAACGTTGTATTTCTTTCTGAGAAAAGGAAGTACAGTTTCTATCATTCTGACATTTGATCAGCTTGTTGAATATGGATTCCGTGTTGAAATTACGGTACAAACCAGTATCCGCTCGGGTTACATATCCTGCAACAACTGGTTTATAAAATAAGGTCTGATCCAAAAAAATCCGTTGATCTTCATAGGACGATAACAATCTGTATGAATCAAAATAACCAAAAGGAATCGATAAAACGCTCCCCTTTTGACCTATTTTTATATTTTCTACGATCGGATTATTCATATCAACCTTCAATAACGGAAAATTCAAAAATCCTGGATTTTGAACAATAATTCCGAAGGCTAACACAACAAAATATACTCTCATGGTTTGTTTTGACCCTATTTGTGAACATACCCATGAACAGGAAAAACTTACAAACACACTTAGAGCAATCTGAACTACAAATATAAAATGATCCGGTACATGGAATACCCATGCAAACGGAATCTGACGAGTAACCGCATAAACCGGTTGTATTCGAGGACCAAATGACAACAGAAGAAACCACACAAATACTATCCCCCATATGATAAGCTGTTTAATTTCTGAAACCTTCTTATTCGCATAAACAACATATATTCCAACAAGAAATATGCTTAAAATCCCAAGATAGGATGACTTTGAACCATACCCCGGAATAACAAGAGACGCAATCTGTGTAGAATCATGTAATACTTGTATAAATGTGTTTTCGACTGCATATAAAGGAATACTCTGTGCTCTTGAAATCATATATAAAGGTATCAGACCAATACAAACAGCAACAATTACTTGGATCAGTGATATCATAAAAAATTGAACGCGTTTCATGTTGCGACAGAGTAGATCAAATAAAATCCATAGTATGACTATTCCTACCAAAAGCATGATAGCCATAATGCCCAACTTATAATCCGTATATATCTGAACTATCAATAAACAAAGGGCTCCTATTAAATACCTATTCTTCTGGCGCTGATAAAACAAAAAAAGAAACCACAACATAAAACCAATCCATTGAGTACTTAATAAATCAATATGTCCTACTCTCAAATGTGCCAGTCGCCACATGGAAAAAGTAAAACCCAATGCTCCAAGAAACGATGCCTTTTTATCTTTTGTCAGAACTGATAAAAATAGATACATACCTATAAACGTACCCACAAATGAAATAAATATAAGTGAGTTATAAGCGAAAATCGGACCACCTAATAGATACGCTGGATATGAAATCAGACTATTGATGATCGGAGTATCAATCCAAAGAGATGTTCCAAGGGGATAAAATAGCATGTTCGAAAAAAAAAGATCATACCACCTTCCTTCATATAGTGCACTTTGTGTATGCCATAACCGCCAGATAAGACTATATGAATCACCTTTTCCAATAATATTGGATGCAAAATATTCCATATTTACAACAATAATATGATTGAATTATCTGTTTGCTTTTGTACTGCATCTGGATACTGTTTTTTTAAATAGCTTGTCATATGTTTATATTTGTCCTGATATACAATCCATATTACACTGACGTGGAAAAAATCCTTCAGTTCTTTTTTTTCTTGTTTTGTAAAGTCTATGCAAATTTTAGTCTCCTGACAGGTTCTTATTTTTTGAAGTAACCGGTTTTTGTGATACCATGTAATTGTTTTATCATCAATATATGTCACATAGCCGCCCAACAACGGTTTATGGAAAAAAAGCTGTTGCAAAATTTCCTCCTGATAATCCATTGAGCTGGCTTTATAAAAAGCATCAATATATCCGAATGGAATCGCAAGTACTGATCCTTGCTTTGCCGTTTGAATGATGTGTGCGGCTTTTGAAGGTTTATAGACTGTTAAGGGAAACCGAAAATACCATATATACTGACCAACTATCGCACATGCAAGTATCATAACAAATACTGTTTGTATCCGTTTGTGTTGTATCCTGTTTAGCAATAAGACTACCGCATATGAAACCAAAACAGCCCATGCCACATGAATAATCAATCCGAAACGGCTCGGTCTGTGCAAATATCTCAGTATGGGAGAATACAGGAAAATCGAATACGGCATGAGGATCCCGCGGTATAGTGTCTGACCTAACACCTGAATACGCATACCCATCATCACGAAAGAGAAAAAGAAAAATATGACGCTCCACAGGACTGCATGTAACCGTTTCCTACTTTTTTTTCTCAGTATCACTGCGATGAATAGCAAGAACAAGGATACCCAACCCAAAAAAAAGCTACTTCGGCCTATGGAGTAAAAAAACCATGACACATCTGCAGATCCTTCTTCAATAAACTGGAATTCAGATGGAAAATACCGGCCTGCAAGAAATAAACTTTCTTTATGTACGATAAGCATAGGAATCAACAATACAAAAGAAGTTAGAATACTACATACGCTAAACAACACCCATCTTCTGATACGCCTATGTCTTATCGCCTCATATCCAATATATCCGACAACCACCCCCCATAAAACAAGGCTCATCAAGGCAGTTCTGTAATCTGAATAGGCTGATAGTGCAATGAAGACACCTGCACCCAGAATATATTTGTTTTCATTTTTTACAAAAAAATAGGCATAGGTAACATACAGTAAAAAACCAATCCATTCGGTACTAAGAAGATCCATATGCCCGACCATAAGACGTGAAAGTCGGTATGAAGAAAAAGTAAATCCCAATGCACCAATTAATGCAGCTTGCGCATTTTTTGTTAACAGACGTAAAAAAAGAAACATGCCAATGAATGTAAATACGAACGTAAAAAATGCTAAAAAATTGTATGCAAATACAGGTCCACCAATTACATATGCGGGAAACGTGATTAAACTGTTAAACAATGGGGTATCAAAACGTAAAGATACTCCGTGAGGGTAAAACAGAGAATGGGTATAGAATAGATCGCTCAATTTATGCGATATTAAAGACTGATGGGCATTGTTAAGAAACCAGATATAACTATATACGTCATCTGTTGATCCGATAAAAGTGGTAAAGGGATTAATCATTATTTGATTGCATATAATACATAACTCCCGTACCCTTTTGAACTGTCTGCTGTACCCTTCAGGATACGGGAAGGTGAAAGTTGGTTTTTTAGGTAATGTAATACTCGTGCATATTTTTCTGGATCTTCGGCAATTATGTAGGTTATATTGAGTTTATAAAGAAGATAGTCTTTTTCTGCCTGAGTAAACGGCTTACACATTCCATTTTCCTGACACATAACAATTTTTTGCACGACACTGTCTGATTCATACTTTTTATACAAGACATCATCAATATAGCTTAAATATCCTCCGAGAAGAGGTTTTTGATGGGTAATCTGATTAAACATAGTATATATAAAATCGTAGTTTGACGGGATACGATAGGCGTCACCATACACAAACGGAATGGAAAGAACAGTTCCAGAAGCACCTTTTTGAATAGTCTCTGTAACAATTCCGGGATATTTCTTCAATTGAAAAGGTACGGGTACAGACATACTATGCTGCAAGACAGAAAATGCGCAAAAACAAACAAAAACTGCACCGGTATACGATTTTTTTTTAATGAACAATAACACATATTTAGCTCCATATGATACCAATACCGATAAACCGATATGAACTCCAATAATATATCTGTATGGAATATGAGATAGTTTCAAAAGCGGCACATGCATACTGATTTCAAAAGGTAATATAAGATGAGGAATCAAAACACCATTTATATGAAGTTTGGGACCCAAAGAATATATTCCAAAAATCAAACTAAATACGCTCCAGAATAATATGTCGCCTTTATCTTTCATTTTTTTCCTTTGTGCATAGACAAAAAAAACTAATAGAAGAGAAAACCATCCGAGTAACAGAAAATGCTGATCTTTATACGGAACAAAAAATGATATAAGATCGACCGAACCCATTCCCTGTATCAGTCTCCTGTGTAATCCCTCTGCTTGATATGCAATACTGAATAATCCACCGTACTGAATAAAAAATGGAATCATTCCCACAATAATAAGTAACAATGAAGTTCTATACGACCAAAACAACATACCAATAT
>CAZYXQ010000060.1:0-6509 GCA_964651235.1 uncultured Gammaproteobacteria bacterium | reverse complement strand
TAGGTTGACGCTAAACTCTATTTTATGGTTACAGAATGCGTCTACTAGGCGGAGCAAGTGAGATTTAGATCGTTAGGACAATCTAAAACACTAATTAAAACATCAGCATTTAAGCCTTCTAATACAGTTATTTCACTTCATGAAAGAAATTTCAATCTTCAGTTGTATTACCCATAGAAAGAGAGGTGAATTACATGAATAAACAAACAATCATTGCATTAAGTATCGCAACTGTTGTTCTTGGAGGTATTTTTACTTTTCCAAAGATAGCAGAAGCATATAAAGGAAATCCTACAGTCAAAGGACCATATTACACAGAAGAACGTCATGAGGCCATGGAAAAAGCATTTGAAACAAAAGACTACAATACATGGAAAAGCCTTATGCAGGGAAAAGGTCGAGTAACTCAAGTTATCAATCAGGATAATTTTGCGAAATTTGCCCAAGCACACGAACTTGCTGAAGCAGGAAAATTAGAAGAAGCTGCTGCAATTCGAAAAGAATTAGGATTAGGTTTACACAATGGATCTGGTCAAGGAATGGGAATGGGACGATGGAGTAAGTAATATTACTTTGTAGTTCACAAACGCTTCCCCGTCAATATGACGGGGTTTGGCGTAGGAAAACCCAGGGAAAGAAATATGGAGGGGTAGTTGTATTACAATTGTGATATGCCGGAAACCAAGATATTATTAGACGAAGAACTGGTTGTCCTAATTCGGACAAAAGAAAAAGAACGGTTTACGGATATTGTAGAGCGGTATAAAGACAAGCTGTTGCGATATGCTACATACTTAATTCATGACGAACAGAAAGCAATGGATGTTGTTCAAGATGCATTTATTAAAGCGTATGTGAATCTCAACGGGTTTGACGTAAGAAAGAAGTTTTCGAGCTGGATATACCGAATTGTTCATAATGAAGCAATGAATAGTGTCAAAAAATACCATAAAGAAACCCCATTCCTTCCAAACGTGGATTTTCAAAGTGAAGAAAATATAGAATATGATTTTACGAGAAAAGAAATTATCGAAAACGCACAGTCATGTCTTGATGGAATGTCTGTATTGTACAGCGAGCCTTTAGCTCTGTATTATTTAGATGAAAAGTCATATGAAGAAATTAGCGATATATTACGGATTCCCATGGGTACCGTGGCAACGAGAATAAATCGTGCAAAAATACTCATGAAAATACTATGTCAAAAATTAAAAAAGATATAACAAAAGACGTGATGTCTCGCATCAAGCGAGAACATATAACAATGAAGCCGAGATGGTATTTTATCGTGGGATCACTTGCGATGGTGTTAGGAATCATCGGATTAAGTGTTGTCTCGATATTTTTTGTTAATATCATTGTTTTTTCACTACGAACGCATGGACCAATGGGGGCAATCCGTTATCAGCAGCTGCTCTCAAGTTTCCCTTGGTGGGCACCAATGTTAGTAGTTATCGGATTAGGATTTGGGATATGGATGCTTAAAAAATACGACTTTTCATATAGGAAGAATTTTTTATTAGTTATCTTGGGGTTTATAACCGCAGTTATAATTTCAGGAATACTGATTGATTATCTTGGGATTAACAAGTTTTTGTTGCGCCAAGGACAAATGCGAAGGTTTTATCAACAGATACAAAACCAGAATACGATATATCCGAAAGGTCAAGGACAGGGACGCATGTTTAGGAAATAAATTTTGATTAAGAAGTAGTATAAAAAGTTCGAACATCATCCATTGCTCGGAGCAAATGGAGTTTAGAGCGTCAGGACAATATAATTGAATCACTACTAAACCATCATTTAAGTCTTATTAAGCGTAGCATTCCTTTAAGGAATATATTGTTCGGTAATCTTTATAACTTTTCCGTTTTGTATTTCTAACCAGTATGGAACGTTTGTAATTAATGAATCCGAATTAAACGCATTTAAAAATTCACTGAAAGTTATTGTTTGATTATAGTTGAAGTTTCCGTCTTGGGCATAACTATAAGTTTGCAGAGTTATTGTTGAATTTTGTTCCATAGGTAATGTGACTATCTCCATAGATGGATTATCTATACGATATCCGTTTGGCGTTGTTTGATCTTGTATAAAATCTATAAAGTCTATTTGAATCTGGTATGTACCCCCTTTTGGCGTAATCGATTTAACATACCCAATTTTTTTTGAATCTAATAACGCATTCGGTGAATCCAATAATGTAAATGTAGAAATGATTTGATCAAACCAAGCTGTATTTGTAGACTTTGGATTGGAAAGTTGGAAAGCCACTTTATTTGGGGATGTTTGAAAAAATACAGTTGGGACTAATACCCCTTTTTGGGTGGTAAATGACTTAATTACGTCAATTCCATTTATTGTGGTTTCTGTTTGTTCGCCTTGGGGATCTTCTAAATTAAACAGTCCTGACTTATTTGCAATATATACAACTATCTGGAAATCGTTACCTGTTTCAGTTCTAGGTTGAGAACCATCAAAATTCTGAATTAATATCATAGCGTTACTAATTCCATTTTCGACATATTGGTCAGATTGATCGTAAATATAAGTTAGATCAGAAGGATATTTAAAAGAAAAATTAAATCGAGTGTTTATATATGTTTTCCAGCCTGCAGTTGAATCAGGAGTGGGTGATGGGATGAGTTCAATGACTGGGGTTGAAGTTAAGGGAACAGGTAAGCCAGGAACACGGATTGTTAAAGGAATATTTTGTAATAATAATCCAATAACAATTCCTGCTACAAGAATAAGTATGACCCATATAAGTGTCCATTTCTTCTTCTTTGGTTCAGGATGGAAGGGTGGAGTAGGTGGAGTTGGTTGTTGTATGGTAGGTTGAACTGGTTGTGCTGGATTAGGTTGTGGATTGAAAGACATGAATCCAGTGTAACATATTCATGAATTGAGGCGTGTGTACCAGGTTCGGACGTCATCCATTACTCGGAGCCAGTCATTATTAGCTTCATTTTTTCGGTACCCCAAAGGACGATCGAACTCTTTGATATAATCACCATATGAACAATATTTCAAAAAGACTTTTATTGGCATTTGCCACGGTCGAAGTTGTATTTATTGGAATACTAGTGGGTTATACGATTTTATCAAATAAGACAATAGAAGAGAGAAAGTTGGTCCAAATAAACAAACCAACACCATTACCAACACAAGAGTCTTCAGATTTAGGATTATCCTACGCAAACACAGAAATTGATTTAATCAATAAAAAATATGCGCACAAAGGCAATGTGTCTTTTGTGTTTGCATTCGAATTATTGCCATTCCACAAAGATTGGGCATGTTTTTCAGCTGGCTACAGTAATAGGGGATATCAAATTACATGTCAGCAAAAAAGTTGTTCTTTAGAACAGAGTTTCTTGTGGCCGCCAACACCCTTGAGTACCGATGAGCAAAAGATTTGTAGTGTTGAATATTTGCAGAGAGAATACCCACGGAGTTTAAGTTCTTTATATATTCAGGCAACAGAAATCGAAGCGAAAGATAAAATACAAGACTCAACATCTTTGATGAAGCAGGAAAATACACATAAAACCCCAAAGGGTACTGCATATGAATTCGATATTCTAAGCGAACAAGAGTATTCAAATACATATATAGCTACCTTTTATTCTCCGTTTGAGCTTACGGAAAGATTGTCAAAGCTAACAGGTACTTTTTCCGGGGCTGATTGGATTTATGGAAAATATACGATTACAACACACGTTACTGGTTTAAATATAGAAAATAAAGTACAAACGTTATTTGAAAAAATAATCGATTCAACAGTTTTTGTTCAACCAGATGTTGAACGATGATCATAATAAGTTCGAACATCATCCATCACGTGGAGCAAGTAGTAGTTTAGATCGTTATGACAAGCTAAATAAAATACTAATACACCTTCATTTAAGCTAATTCTTTATCTCGAATCCCACTTAGTTGATATAATCTATTCATGTCTATAGACGTTAACGAATCCATTCACACGCCTGCGACTAAAAAAGATTTAATTCTTGATATTGTGCGAAGAACTCAACTTGGTGATGACCCAAAAAAGTTATGGGGTCAAGCGGTGACACTCGCTAGAGAGGAAGAAAAGATTAACCAAGTTGTTAGTAGTTATCCCGATATAACAATTGATGAGATTATTGGTATAGGTAACAGAATTAAGGAATTGCATTCAACTGAAGAGAAATACAAAATTCTGATGGAAAAAACTACATCTGGAAAATTATGGTATGACGTATTGATGGGAGAAGCTAACAAAATAATGTTTGCACCGATTGAATCCGCGATCAAGAAAAAATTTGATGATACCCATACAAAATGGGGAAATGCTGCAGATATTGGTACGGGTACTGGAAATACAATACGCAGCATTGCACCTTATTGTGAAACAGTTCATGGCGTCGACTTAGCCAGATTTTCATTAAGATCGGCGATGGAATTAGGGCTACCCGATAATGTATTACTAGTTCAAGGTCAAGCAAGTCAACTACCTTTTAGAAGTCATAGTTTGGATTTAATTGTTAGCAATGGTTTAATATACTATCTCTCTCTAGAGGAAGCGGCAGGATTTGTTCAGGAATTAGCAAGAGTTTTAAAACGAGGAGGAAAATTTTATAAGTCTGACATTATTCGGGAAAATAGTGAAATTGTGCCAAGAGTTTTGGCGGAAAACTTAGGAAGCGCAAAAAATGCATTAGTCGACTTGGTTGAAAGATTAGCAAATGGTGGTGGCAATCCTGATTCGCCATCAATGGTTGATTTTAATAAACTTATGCTTCAAAACAGATTTTTACTTACTAAATTTATTAAAGATGAAGACAATAGAGTACTTGCTGAATATACACGAACTTAAAATTTAAGCAGGATTACTTATTGCGTAATAGGTTCGAACATCATCCATTGCGTGGAGCAAAATTATTTGGAGCATATTGAAGAACTATTTTATATAATCCCGGATGGACAATCGAACCTAAACCGGATTATTCTATAATTTGACTTATTGATTAATTGCTTAATATCTCTTTTAAGAGTATATTTATTACGAAATATGGAAAAAGGTAATGTAAAACAGGTTAGTGATACCGAAAACACGAAGGAAGTATCCACTGTCAACAAATTGAGATACAGTCATAAATTCAGGTTATGGTTTATTGGAATTCTCTTGGTAATCGTTGCAATTCTTTTTATCTTTTTTTCAAAACTTAGAGTTGCCCTCGTTATTGCATTTATCGCACTTCTAGCGGCATTTGGTTTAGAGGCAACAAAGAATGATTGGGATCTAAAAAAACTTATAGAAACAAAATCGTTTCAGGAATCCAAGGTTGCCCGGGATGAAAAAGGAAACGTTAAGACTAACGATTTAGGTCAAATATTATTTGATAAGCTTGGAAATGTGACAACCGATAAAACCATCGGAAAAAAAGCAGACGAGTACAACTGTGATGATTTCAAAACCCAACCGGAGGCTCAGGCGTTTTTTCTGAAAGTCGGCGGTGTGGGGAATGATGTGAACCGACTTGACGGCAATAAAGACGGTGTTGCGTGTCAATCATTACCTAGGGGGAAATAATATCTCTTTTAAGAATTCTTCTATAATCGTCTATTATTATTTGAATAATACCAATTTAAATAATAAACCCAAACACCATCAATTCCATAGAGTTCAATTTTATTGAACATATTAACTCTCTAGTTATTGATGAATCAGTTAATGGTGTTGTATATAGAACAATTTACTTTCCGATGACAGCAGTGCAATATTTGCACCGCCTGGCTTTAATCGGAATAAGACTGAGACACTCGGGACATGTTTTATCCGTCGGATCAACGCTTTTTCCGTTTTTCATCTTTTCCATTATTTTGCTCATTGGCATGACAACTGCAAAATAAATTACCGCTGCAATTGTCAGAAAAGATATTAGCGAGTTGATAAATTCTCCAATCATGAACTTGCTGCCATTAATAGTAAAAACTACTGATGAAAAATCTGGTGTGCCACCAAACGCTCCGATAAATGGAGTTACCAAATCTTTCACGAGCGCAGTTACAACGTTTCCAAAGGCTACACCGATAACAACTCCGACTGCCATGTCAACTACGTTGCCTTTTAATATAAAATTTTTAAATCCTTGTAACATATTTTCACCTCCTTCCAACGGAATATGAACTTCATCGTTATAGTATCACAGTTGCAAATAATTAAATCATTGGTTATATATGATCAAACGTTCCACATTGTCGCGAACTAACGATTGTTATAGGTTCAAGAAAATCGGTTTTTGAAGCAAATAGAAGGCTCTAACGTCGTCCATCCCGCGGAGCAATTGATAGTTTGGAGTGTATTGAAAATCTAAAACACTAATTAAAAATCAGTATTTAAGCCGCTTTATTAAAGTTTAATACACTCCTGATATAATTGTATTAAGTAGTGAAGAAAATAAACCTGTATATGAAAAATAATACCATTGTAATTAAGAACTTGGTTGGGATTACATACAGTG
>CAZYXQ010000059.1:0-6515 GCA_964651235.1 uncultured Gammaproteobacteria bacterium | reverse complement strand
ATGGTGTAAATGCGAAAAGTTCCATTCCTCCCGTGTCTTGGGCATATAATAACGACCTTAAAGATGATGCGTATGATGTTGATCTAGCACAGAAAATACTGAAAAAGTATCGATCTGCAACTGATTCAGCAAAGCTGAATTTTAACACGTTTTATGATTATTTGGATATTGCAGGAGAGATAAACAGAAAAATAAACAATATTGGTATTTCTACAAATTTAAATGTTGTGTCTTATTCACAAACAAATGATTTTGATTTTTTACTTGCTTATCTTAAGATACCGCTTGATCCAGATCAATATCACTATTGGCATTCAACTCAAAGTCTTGCAGCTTTAACCGGATATAGAAACCTGAAAATTGATAAAATTCTTGAAGATGGAAGAAGTACATTTAAGCAAAAAGAAAGAATGGTTTTTTACCAAGAACTTCAAAAAAATTTAGATGAGGATACTGCGGCAGTATTTTTATATTACCCGTATACATATACCGTTAAACGTAAGTAGTGATATAATCGTATATAGTACCAGGAACGCCCGGGTGGTGAAATGGCATACACGCAGGACTTAAAATCCTGTGACGAAAGTCGTGAGGGTCCGACTCCCTCCCCGGGCACATTGAATACATATCATACGGTATAATAAATCTTTGCGGCCATAGCTCAATTGGATAGAGCAACTCCCTTCTAAGGAGTAGGTTGACTGTTCAAGTCAGTCTGGCCGCACAATATTTAAATACTACTTTGAAAAAATCCAAACTAAAACAAACATTAGCTGTAATAGGGATAATCCAAAACGAAAGAGGTGAATTTTTACTTACCAAACGGTATGAACCTCATACATCATTTCATGGGTACTGGCATCTACCTGGAGGAGCAGTAGGGGATGAGGAAACGCCTGAGCAGGCAATTGTACGGGAAATAAAAGAAGAATTAAATTGCGATGTGCAGATTGTCAGAATGATTCCCCGTGTATTTACTCAGTTTAGAAATAACTGGAAAGGTGTTTTTATTTGTTTTGTGCTTAAGTTAATCAACCCCCATCAGCTTATTCAATTAAACAACGAAGCTTCTGAATTCGGATGGTACTCAAAAAATGAACTTATAAAACTTATAAAATTACCATTATCATCTGAAATCATAGATGAAGCTCTTTAGAATTATGAAGTGAGCCTGGACGCGGATTCGGACCGCGGACCTGCTGTTTACAAAACAGCTGCTCTACCACTGAGCTATCCAGGCGATAAAAAGTGCCGGGGAGAGGACTTGAACCTCCACGGATTGCTCCACAGCCTCCTCAAGACTGCGCGTATACCATTTCGCCACCCCGGCAACAAACAGAATTCAAATATAAAATTACTAAATAACGAAATATTTCTTAATAAAACAGTAAAAATTATATCAAATAAGAGCACTTTGTTCTACCTGTTTTAACCCAATATGTGAAAGTCCTTTTGCGGTAAGTATCCTTCCACGGGACGTTTTTTTGATAAATCCAATTTGAAGCAAATATGGCTCTACAAACTCTTGAACCGTTTGCTGATCTTCTGACATTGATAATGCTATTGTTTCTATACCAGTTGGAGTATTTTGATACTTGTCTCCTATTAATTTTAGATACTTTAAATCTATATCGGTTAGTCCTCTTTCGTCAATACCAAGCAAGTGAAATAAATCATGAAGCATAGCATCATCAACGGTTTGTGTTTTTCTGACTTCTATAACATCGCGGGCTCGTTTAAGGATTCTATTTGATATTCGAGGTGTTTTACGGGCACGTTTAGCGATATTTATAGCAGCCTCTTTTGTTATTGGGACGTTAAGTAGTTTTGCAGTCCTGGTGATGATTTCCTTCATTTCATCCTCTGTATAAAAATCAAGTCTTAAAATAAGTCCGAATCTATCTCTCAATGGTCCGGATAATAAAGCGAGTTTTGTAGTTGCACCGACAATGGTAATTTTTGGAACAGGAAGCCTGACCGTTCGTGCTGATGGACCTTTTCCGATGATGATATCCAGAGCGTAATCTTCAATAACAGGATATAACATTTCTTCTACATTTTTAGGAAGTCTATGAATTTCATCGATAAAAAGAATATCGTTGCTTTTAAGATTTGTGAGTATTGCGGCAAGATCTCCAACTTTTGATATTGCAGCTCCTGAGGTGATTTTAATTTCTCCTTTTAACTCATTTGCAATAATATGAGCTAAAGTTGTTTTACCTAATCCGGGAGGTCCGTATAATAAAATGTGTTCGGTAGCAACACCTCTTTTTTTGACCGCATCAAGAAATAGTTCAAGCGTATTGACTACTTTCTTTTGACCAATGTATTCGTTTAAATTTTTTGGTCTCAATGATAAGTCATTTATCTGGTTTTTCATATACGTTTTACGATTTAAGAGTCAATTTAAGAGCATATCTGATTTTATCTTCTATTGAAAGATCCTTCGGAATTTTTTCAATCATTTTTTTTGCGTCCTGATTTTTATAACCAAGAGCTACAAGAGCTTCAATGACCGTTTTTTCGTCGTTTGAATACTCGGAAATATTAAATTTAAATTCAGATTTTAGTTTTTGTGAAAATTCTAAAATGATTTTTAATGCCGTTTTTTTTCCGAGACCGGGTATTTTACTGAAATAACCTACATCATTTTCTTTAACCGCAGAAATCATATCTTTTGGTGAAGCGTATGATATGACTGCAAATGCAGTTTTTGGGCCGACTCCCGGAACATCAATAAGTTCTTTAAAAAAATATTTTTCCTCTTTGGTTGCAAAACCATATAATACATGTGCATCATCTCTTACCTGAAAATATGTATAAAGTTCACATAATGATGAAGGTATATATTGAGAAATAAGCTTGGGAGTTAAAAATACTTCATAACAAATGCCGCTTTTTGTTTCTATTAAGCCAATTGTACCGTTTATTTCACGTAGCACACCTATTAACATGCCAATCATACGTATCACATTATACACTACTTGAGTTTCTGTATTCCTTCACGCTCTATTTGCCACAATCTATTGTATTTAGCGACACGTTCACCTCTTGTAGGTGCTCCGAATTTGACAAATTCTGATTGAAGTCCTACAGATAAGTCGGCGATAAAATCATCATTTGTTTCGGAAGATCTTGCTGCGACAATATAGGTAAGATTACTTTTACGTGCTATATGCACAAGTTCTAGAATCGAAGTAATGGTACCTGACTGGTTAGGTTTTATTAAAAAGCTTGTTAGTGCTCCTTCTCTGATTGCATAACTTAGCTTTTCTTTATTCATTCGAATGGATTCATCTCCGACCATGTAAATACGAGACGATAGTTCTTGTGTTAGTTTTTTCCAGCTATCCCAGTCGTCATCCGAAAAGGGATCTTCAAGGGTAAGAATTGAATAATTTTGGGAAAGACTTGATAAAAATTCAATATATTCCCCCTTTTTTAGAGGATGAGTTTTGTCTTTGATAGTATATTGATTATTTTTATAAAACCGGTTTGCAGCAATATCAATACCGAGAAAGATATCTAAACCGCATTTCATTTTCTTTTGATTAATTGTTTCAGTCAATATTTCAAGAGCATCGAGATTTGTAGTCAGATTGGGACTGAATCCACCTTCTTCTCCTACAGCTGTCGTAGCATTACGGTATTCCAACACACTTTTCAATTCAAAAAATATTTCAATTGCTTTTTGATATGCAAGAGAAAAATTAAACGATGATGAGGGAATAATCATAAATTCTTGAAAGTCAATTGTATTATTTGCATGGGCACCGCCATTAATCGTATTAAAAATTGGAGTTGGAATTTTATCGATAAAAATTTCCTCTTTATAAATACTTGTATAAAGTTTATTTATGTATACATACAATGGAACTTTGGCCGCAAGTGCCGCTGCTTTTGTAAGCAGTTGTGAAATAATGAGTATGGTATTTACCCCCAATCGTGATCGGTTTTTTGTCCCGTCAGCTTCCAAAAGCCAGTTATCAATTTCCACCTGTTTTGTGAGAGATGCACCAATAATTTTCGGGGCAATCAAATCATTTATATAAGAAACTGCGTGAGTTACGCCCATACCTAAAAAACGGTTTGGGTCTTCGTCTCTTAAATCCACGGGTTCTTTTAATGAGTGAGGTGTTGAACCAGGCACAGAAGTAACAACCGATTCACCCGTGTCAATGGTAAGCCGACCTTCAATAGTAGGATTGCCTTTTGAGTCTATAATCTCATAGGCATTGATTGATTTTATTGCTGCCATACAGACTATTTTTTTATTCGTTCAAAATGCTTCTTCTCGATATGATATATTAGTTCTCTTGTTCTATCTACCGCGTCAGGGTTCACCGAAACACTGGTTATTCCTGCTTTTACAAGTCGTTCTACAATATCAGGATAATCTGATGCTGCCTGCCCACAGATTGAGGATGTGATACCATATTTAGTTGCAGTCGACACAATATATTCAAGAACTTGAATAATGATTGGATTTCGTTCATCATATACGTTTGCAACTTCTTGGTTGTCTCGGTCAACTCCAAGCAACATCATAGTAAGATCATTTGTTCCAATAGATACCCCGCTAATACCGATTTTAATGAATTCTTCTAGGTTTAAAGCACAATAGGGTACCTCAACCATAATAAGTAGTCTAAATTGCGGATATGAAAGCAGACCTGATTTCTCAACCAAACTTTTGACTTGAACTAATTCCCAAGGGACTCTCACAAAGGGAATCATGAGATGTAAATTTGTATAACCCATATCCCAAATCTTTTTTATGGCTTGAAGTTCAAGGTAAAATTCTTTTGGATCAGCAATATATCGGCTTGCTCCTCTAAAACCAATCATTGGATTTTCTTCATGAGGTTCATAGTGTTGACCACCTTTGAGATGGCGATATTCATTTGTCTTAAAATCAGTTGCGCGATATACAATGGGACGCGGAGAAAAAGGCTTTACGAATTTAAGAAGGTCAGTGGTTAATTTTTGTACGTATAAATGTTCTTGGTGTTTTTTGATAAATTCTTTTGGATGAGTTCCTATTCCTGCCACCATAAATTCAGCACGTAACAGACCAATACCGTCAGTATCAAGCTGTGCGACTTTTGAAGCAATTTCTGGTTCAGCAAGATTTACATACACTTTCGTCAAGGTCTTATATTTATGGACAATCTTTTTATGGGTGTTTTGTGCAATTTTGGTTGTTTCTGTAAGTATGCTTCCCTTGTATATTTCACCTGATTTTCCGTCCACAGAAATCACCATATCATTTTGCAGTTTTTTAGTTGCACCTTCAACACCTACGATAGCTGGTATTCCAAGTTCACGTGAAACAATAGCAGCGTGTGATGTACGGCCTCCTTTTTCAGTTACAATTGCTGTAGCACGCTTCATTGCTGGGACATAGTCCGGATTTGTTTGTGGGGCTACTAAAATATCTCCTTTTTTTACCTTGTCAATTTCTTTAGGTGAATGAATGATTCGTACTTTTCCTATACCAATACCTGGAGAAGCTGGAGCACCGGTTAAATACACGGCTTTTTTTACTCCGCTTGATGTGTCTGAAGTTTCGTTTTGAGTCGTGGTAATGGGCCTTGATTGTACAACAAAAACAGTATTATGTTCGATTGCCCATTCTATGTCCTGGGGGAAATAATAATGATCTTCAATCTGTTTAACAAGTAATGCAACTTCAATAATTTCTTTATCAGTAAGTTTCTGCTTTGATCCTTCAAGTTTGGATAGCTTTAACTCTTTATTACCTATGCCTGCTTTTACATAGGTAAGATTTTGATATTTTAATTCTTTTTTCAGAAGAACAAATGAATGTTTATCAACTTCATAATGGTCGGGAGTTACTTTTCCCTGAACAATAAATTCGCCTAATCCGAATATTGCCTCTATGACAATCTTATTTTTGTCATTTGTTACGGGATCAATACTAAAAGCAATGCCTGATTTATCTGATTGAACCATTCGTTGAACAACTGCTGCAAGTCCAACTTTCATATGATCAAATTTCTGTTCGTTTCTATAATACATGGCGCGTGCAGTAAACAGTGAAGCCCAGCATTTTTTAACATATTCAAGAACATGAGATTCACCTTTCACGTTTAAATATGTTTCCTGTTGGCCTGCAAACGATGCAGTGGGTAAATCTTCAGCAGTTGCTGATGATCTTATTGCAACAAGAGGGGGACTGTAGATGTGTTTGATTTTTTTAACTGTTTTTTTAAATAGGTGCGAATCTTTTTTAAAGTATTCATCTTCTTTTAACGTTAAGTTGTCATAGTATCCGATTATCTGATTTGCAAGTGAGTCCGGAATTGTACCTTTTAAAATAAGATTTTGAATATGGATGGATGCTTGTTGAAGTTGAGATGAATTTTCAAAATTAATTTGAGAAAGCAATGCTTGTATCTGAGGTGCAAGTCGGTTTGTTTTTATAAAATGAAAATATGCTTGTGAGGTAATCACAAATCCATATGGGATAGGCAGTTTTGCCTGAGTCATTT
>CAZYXQ010000058.1:0-6599 GCA_964651235.1 uncultured Gammaproteobacteria bacterium | reverse complement strand
TCTATTCTGTTGCTGATCTTGTGGTTGGTAGATCGGGAGCAAACACGTTTTTTGAGCTGCTGAGATTAAAAAAACCCGCCATTCTCATACCGCTTCCCTGGTCTGCCAATAAAGAACAACAAAAACAGGCAGAGTTTTTTTTACGTCATAAGTTAGGTGAACTTTTCGAACAAAAAGAGAAGAGTGAAGATCTTTTAAACCTCATAAAAAAAGTGGTCGGACATCTTAACGTATATCAAGCAAATTTTCATACATTACCGTTCCAAATAAAGCAAGATGCATCAGAAATCATTATCAGAGAAATTCTTAAATCTTAAGATTGGTATTCCCGTAGCAATAATTTTTTTAAGTCTATTGGGAGCGTTGCTTTTATATAGCCATTTTTTATTGCGGGTTAAGAATATATATGTGGTTGGATTTCCTAAAGAAATGACTTTGTATGGTTTGGATGAAGTAAAAAATAAAATACTGTATCTTGTTGATGAAGGTAAACTTTCAGAATCTCTTGTCCGATCTAATCCCATTATTTACAAAGTTACTACATATAAACAATATCCTGAAACAATCCGATTAACAATAGAGACAGATGGTCCATTGGCTGTTTTTGAGGTCAAGCAAGGATTTTTTCTATTAAGCAGCAGAGGCAGAATTCTTCACAAGCAAAAAACAAAAACAGAATTAGTATCGTATCCCCTGATTCGATATTATCAAAGTCCGGATTATTATGCATATCAGTCAGGAGATACATTAGATCACAGCGATATAACAAAAACCCTTGAAATACTGAAGGGTATAAAAGATATGGGACTTCAGGTGATTACTATTGATATTGATGGAATTGATATGATAGGATTAAATTTGGAAGGGAAACAAATATTGTTTTCGGTTGATAAGGATATACAGTCCCAATTATATCAACTGGAGCAGATAATCAGACAGTTTCGTATACAAGGGGGTGATTATCGTAAAATAGATTTACGATTTAACAAACCCGTGCTTGAACTTTCCACACAGTAATATGGCAGACAAATTAATAACTGCAATTGATATCGGAAGTTCGAAGATTGCGACTATTGTAGGGCTTGAGTCGCCCGATCATGATGAAATTCGTATAATAGGATTTAATTCAACACCTTCAAGAGGAGTAAAAAAAGGACTCATTGTTGATATCGACAAGGTAACAGCCTCAATAGAACAAAGTATTGAAAAAGCGGAACGAATGGCCGGACAGAAAATTCATTCCGCATTAGTTTCGGTGGGAGGTCCCCATATTTCTTCGCTCAATTCAAGGGGTGTTGTTGCTGTTGCAGACACCCAGGGAGAGATCGCAGAGACTGATATTAACAGAGTAGTTGAGGCTGCTCGCGCGATTTCCCTTTCGACTACAAGACAGATCATTGAAGTATCACCGCGGGATTTTATTGTAGACGGTCAGGAAGGTATAAAAAATCCAATAGGAATGAGTGGTGTGCGTCTTGAGGTTGAAACCCACATCATAACCGCATCCCATACTAATTTAAAAAATATTGACAGGTGTATGGAAAATATTGGAGTGGAGAATCTCGGATTTATCTATACCGGACTAGCTTCTTCAGAAAGCGTATTGACTGATACAGAGCAGGAACTGGGAGTTGTATGTGTAGATATTGGAGGGGGAAAGACTGATATTGCCCTATACGTTGACGGTTCACTCTCATATTCATCATCTATTCCGATTGGAGCCAAACATATAACGAACGATATTGCCGTTGGGTTACGGGTATCTCTCGATTCAGCCGAAAAAATTAAAGTTTTTTTAAGTAAAAAACTTGATTACAGAACAGATAAAACGAAAAAAAAATTTGATGAAATTAATCTTCAGGAGCTACAAATACCGGAGCATGCAGAGAAACTTGATGTGAAACTATTAATTGACGGAATAATAGGTCCCCGTCTTGAAGAAATTTTCCGTTTTGTGAGTGACGAAATCGTAAAAAGCAATTATATGGAACATATTCCTTCAGGACTTGTGGTAACTGGTGGTGGAGCGCTTACGGTTGGAGTTTTGGAAATGGGAAAGAAAATTACCGGTATGCCTTTGCGAATAGGAGTTCCTGGAAAAGTGACAGGATTGGTAGATGAGATACTTGATCCCCAGTTTTCAACAACAGTCGGCTTGATTTTAAATGGACGGAAAAATATAATGAGCAAAGATGAAGGATTTAAAAACTTTAATAAAATCCTGAAGGATTTTTCCGTCGGTGGATCTGTTGGAAAAGTTAAGGATTTTTTCAAACAATTTATACCTTAAGTATGCTAATCAAACCGAGAGCAGGACAAGCAGCACGGATAAAAGTAGTGGGAGTTGGCGGAGGAGGGGGAAACGCACTTTCTTCAATGATTGTTGAGGGTGGGATCGCTGGAGTCGAATTTATTTCAGTTAATACTGATGCTCAAGCACTCCTTAATAATAAAGCAGCAATAAAAATACAGATTGGCGAAAATTTGACTAAAGGATTAGGTTCAGGTGGAGATCCTGAAGTAGGAAAACAAGCAGCTGAAGAATCAAGAGAGCGTTTAAAAGAAGAGCTTACCGGAGCCGATATGGTTTTTATTACGTGTGGTGAGGGAGGAGGAACCGGAACCGGCGCATCTCCCGTTGTTGCTGAAATTGCAAAAGAATCAGGCGCATTAACAGTGGCTGTGGTTACAAAACCGTTTGATTTTGAGGGAACGAAACGAAGATTTACTGCAGATGAGGGAGCAATGAAGCTGAAAGAAAAAGTTGACACGCTTATTATCGTCCCAAATCAACGGATCTTACAGGTTATAGATAAAAAAACTCCAATTCTTGAAGCATTTAGACGGATAGACTCAGTGCTCCATCAAGGTGTTAAAGGAATTGCAGAACTTATCACCGTTCCTGGTCTTATCAATGTGGATTTTGCCGATGTTCGTACCATCATGAATAATGCCGGGACTGCTCTGATGGGTATAGGAGTAGGGAGCGGAGATAAACGAGCACTTGCCGCAATAAAACAGGCAATTGCTTCACCGCTTCTTGATACTTCAATTGAAGGAGCGCGCGGCATTCTTATGAATATTGTCGGTGGAACCGACATGACTATGAATGAGATTGATGAAGCGGCTTCAATTGTAACGAAAACAGTTGATTCTGATGCAGATATAATATTTGGTGCGGTGATTGATGAGAAAATGATGGATTCGATTAAAGTTACTCTTATTGCAACAAAATTTGATGAACAACGGGTAAAACTATTTCGTTTTAAAAAAGAAGATGAAGCAAATCAACTTTCTAAATCAGTAGCCGATACACCTGTTGAAACAGCGCAGAAAAAAAGTGAAACTGAAAAAGGAGAAGAATTAGATATGGAAGAAGATTTTTTGGAAGAAAATGATACATTTGATGTTCCTGCTTTTTTAAGAAAAAAATAATATAATTATCTCCATGTTAAAACCTGTTCCTCAAAATCCCAACTTTCCTGAACTTGAACATAAACTTCTTGATTATTGGTATGGAAGCGGAATCGTAAAAAAATATTTAACGAAAAATAAAGACTCCAAGAAAACATTTTCCTTTCTTGATGGTCCTATAACAGCAAATAATCCAATGGGAGCCCATCATGCTTGGGGACGAACGTATAAGGATATGTGGCCGAAATTTTATAATCTACTTGGATACAGGCAACGTTTCCAAAATGGTTTTGACTGCCAGGGATTATGGGTTGAGGTGGAAGTTGAGAAAGAACTCAAGTTGAGATCTAAAAAAGATATTGAGAATCTCGTTCCCGGAGATACAAAAGCATCCATTGCCAAATTTGTACAACTGTGTAAAGATCGAGTAAAGAAGTTTTCTGATATCCAGACTGATCAATCTAAACGATTAGGGTATTTTGCGGATTGGGAACACTCATATTTCACCATGAGCGATCAAAATAATTATATGATCTGGCATTTTATTAAAACCTGTCATGAGCACGGATGGATTTATAAAGGACATGAATCCGTTCCCTGGTGTCCCCGTTGTGAGACAGCCATTTCTCAACACGAGATGCTGACGGAGGATTATAAGGAGGTAGTACACGAGTCTATTATATTGGAGTTTAAAATCAAAACTCAAAATTCAAAATCCAAATCTGAAAAGCAAGAGTCAAAAAGAGGAAATGAGTATCTGCTTGTTTGGACGACAACACCGTGGACAATTCCGGCTAATATCGCTATTGCAGTGGATGTGAACATAGAATATGCTCTTGTTGCGGGGGAAACAGGAGATCATTACTGGGTAGCCAAAGAATTAGTCGAACAGGTTTTTAATCCTTCGTCCAATGATTCAAAAGGTAAAAAGAAACCTATAAAAATCATTAAAACCGTTTTGGGTAAAGAACTTGTTGGGTTACGATATGAAGGTCCTTTTGATCATATTCCTGCAGTTTTACAAGTAGCACAGGACAATCCAGAGACTTTTCATACGGTAGTTCCAACAGACCCTCTTATCATGCCCATATCCGTTACTGAAGGAACGGGATTAGTTCATACGGCAGTCAGCGCTGGTACCGAAGACTTCCTTCTGGGTAAAAAACTGGGTTTGCCGATGATTCCAGTTATTGCAGATAATGCAGATTATCTTCCCGGACTTGGATTTTTATCTGGAAAAAACGCAAAAAAACATCCGGAGATAATTTTGGATTTTCTTAAAGATAAAGACGCAAAGGGAGAAAACTGTGTTTTTAGCATATTCAGATATAAACATCGTTATCCTGCATGTTGGAGATGTAAAGCTGAACTGGTTTGGAAAGTGGCTGATGAATGGTATATTGCGATGGATAAACCATCACAAGCTCAAAACTCAAAACTTAAAACTCAAAACTTAACATTGAGAGAGAGGATGATTCATGTAGCAAAGAAAATCAAGTGGATGCCTGAGTTTGGATTGGAACGTGAGCTTGATTGGCTTCATAACATGCATGATTGGTTGATAAGCAAGAAAAATAGATATTGGGGATTAGCTCTTCCGATATATGAATGTAAATCATGTGGAACGTTTGAGACAATCGGATCTAAAGAGGAATTGAAAAAAAGAGCGGTCGACGGATGGAAGGTATTTGAAGGTCATTCACCGCATAAACCTTATATTGATGAAGTGACCATTAACTGCAGTGTGTGTAATGCTACGATGCACCGGATTGAAGATGTCGGCAACCCTTGGCTTGATGCAGGAATAGTACCGTACTCAACCATAATGGAAGATAATACAGGTGAACCACTCTATCTTATTGATAAAAAACAATGGAAAGAATGGTTTCCGGTGAACTTTATTACCGAATCATTCCCTGGGCAGTTTAAAAACTGGTTCTATGCGATGATTGCAATGTCTTCAGTTCTGGAAAACACTAATCCGTTTGAACGCGTATTAGGATACGGGACTATGCTGGGAGAAGACGGGAGACCCATGCATAAAAGCTGGGGAAACTCGATTGAATTTAATGAAGGAGCGGATAAAATTGGTGTTGACGTAATGAGGTGGATGTTTGTTAGACAAAATCCAGCGGATAATCTGTTGTTTGGTTATAAAAAAGCCGATGAAGTACGCAGGCAATTCTACTTGATGCTTTGGAACACGTATAAATTCTATGTTGAGTATGCATTGCTGGAACAAGTTGATATCCAATCGAACGTGAATAAGAAGAGTTCAACAAACATTCTTGATACGTGGATACTCATGCGTATGAGCTGGCTCATCACTCATACGAAACAGAAATTTGAAGAATATAACGCAAAAGAAGCAGCTTTCGAAATTGAACGTTTCGTTTCAGATATATCAACATGGTATATAAGAAGGAGCAGAGATAGGGTATGGGTCAATTCGGAAGATGAATCAGATAAACAATCTTTTTATCAAACGCTTCATACTGTTCTTTTGCATCTTTCAGTAATTATGTCACCAATTCTCCCTTTTATCAGTGATATGATTTATACAAATCTAACCAATAAAGAGACTGTTCATCTTGCTTATTGGCCCTCCATTTCAGATCTTCCGCAACCTGATGAATTGCTGTTTTTCGATATGCAGATTGTCCGTGATATTGCCGAAGCCGGGCAGCGAGTAAGAAAAGAGATTAAGATCAAGGTTCGTCAGCCACTTCAACAAGTGACTGTCACATTACCTTCAACAAAAAAATTTAGATTAACTCAACATATTGATAAATACACAGATCTAATTTGTAAAGAGCTTAATGTTAAGAAAATAGAATTTAAAAAAGGGAAAGAGGATAAAATGAGTGCTGAATATAATACAAATCTGACAAACGAACTTATTCTTGAAGGGAAACTTCGCGAACTTGTTCGGGAGATACAATCAAAACGAAAAGAATTGGGAACAAAACCAGATCAACTTGTTTCATTGCAGTTGCCTGAAGAATATTTTAAGTTTGCAGATATTTTGAAAAAGAAGGTGCTTGCAAAAAATATCATAAATGGAAAAGAATTGAAAGTATCATTATGATTGTGATCCTAGTTCCTGTTTTTTTTCTTTTTCTTTTCGGTTTCTTCAATCTTTTTGGTATTAACTCAAGCCTCGGATATACAATGGTTGTCAATTA
>CAZYXQ010000057.1:611-6620 GCA_964651235.1 uncultured Gammaproteobacteria bacterium | reverse complement strand
GGTAAGACCACCTAAAATTCGGAGAGTATAGATTATTTACAATTTTTACAGGTATTTATGCGACACATCGGACCAAAAAACAGACTTGCACGAAGAGAGGGAATAGACCTTGGATTAAAAACCCCGGGAACTAAATCACATGCGAATTTATTAAAGAAAGTGAATGTTCCGCCTGGTCAACATGGAGCAGGAAGAATGAGAAAAATGTCAGAGCGGGGAAGACAGTTGCGAGAAACACAAAAACTAAAATATATCTTCGGTCTCTCTACTAAACAATTGAAACGGTATTTTATCATGGCGGTTAAAAAAACCGGTAATACCGGCTTGTTTATGAGTCAGTTCTTAGAAAAGAGACTTGATAATATTATTTTTCGTCTTGGGTTTGCTCCTACGCGCGCGGCCGCAAGACAATTAGTAGCCCACAAACACATTTCAGTGAACGAAAAACCTGTCAGTATTCCTTCTATGCAATTAAGACCGGGGGATACAGTCGGTTTTCTTAATGAATCGTCACAGAAAATTCCATTTATTGAGAAGGCGTTATCCAATAAAGATATAATACTTCCCGTATGGCTCGAAAGAAAAGCGGTAGCGGGTAAATTACTATCAGAACCAACTTCGGAATTAATAGAAAAGCAGATCATATTACGGTTAGTTATTGAATATTTTTCACGTTAATTTATTATTTATTTCATTTATTAAAATTTTTATGCAAACGCCTACATTTACCACCAAAAAAACGGAGTTTTCTCCAGAATATAATCAATTCATCTTAGAACCTTTGTATCCCAGTTTTGGTCAAACAATGGGAAATGCTTTAAGGAGAACACTTCTGTCTTCATTAAAAGGCACTGCTATCGTAGCAGTTAAGATAGAGGATGTACTCCATCTTTTCAGCTCCTTAAAAGGAGTAAAAGAAACAGCACTTGAGATAGTATTAAATTTAAAACAAGTGAGATTTAATGAGGCTGGTGAAGGTATCCACAAAATTAAACTGGTTAAAAAAGGAATAGGTAAAGTATATGCAAAAGATTTGGAGGGTGAAGCAGAGATTGTAAACCCTGATTTATATATTGCTGAAATCACCGATTCAAAAGGCAAACTTGAAATAGAAGCATTAGTTGAAGACGGATATGGATATGTGTTAGCTGATGAACAGCAAACAAAGGAGTTTGGTTTTATATCTGTTGATTCAGCATTTTCACCGGTAAAAAAAGTGAATTTTAGAATAGAAGGTGCACGTGTCGGAAGAAAAACAAATTTTGATCGTCTTATAGTTGATGTATGGACAGATGGTAGCATTACTCCGGAACAGGCATTTCAACAGGCAGCAAAGAATTTATCAGAACAGTTTAATCATGTTTTGGCAATTGAGACAAAGGTGGATGAGAAAGCAACCACAAATACAGACACTTCCGAAGTAAAAGCAGAAATAGATAAAAAATTTTATGATCTTATTATCGACGAACTCAACCTTCCTTCACGGGTTGTGAACGCATTGCTGAGAGAGAATATTGAAACTGTAGCGGATCTTATCAAAATCGGAGAAGATAAACTGGTCGTATTCAAAGGATTAGGTAAAAAATCAATAGAGCTTATCAAAGATGAACTTAAAAAGTTAGGCGTTGAATGGAATTAACATACGTATGAAAAATCGAGGTCATAAGATAAAGTTTAGGGGCGGCAAAGATGCTAATAAAATGTTGATGCGTAAATTGGTAAGTAACTTTTTGCATCACGGGCGAATGGTTACGACAAAACATAAAGCAAAAGCAGCACAGTCAGAAGTTGAAAAGTTAGTTACAAAAGCAAAGACAGCAACCAAAGCAGACAGGAACGAAATCCTTAAAAGGGTTACTCACGAATCAATAATTGACATTTTATTTAGGGATATAACTCCCGCGTTGTCTAAAGTTAAGAGCGGATTTACCCGAATCGTATTACTGGGTAAAAGAAAAACCGATGCTGCGGAAATTGCCCGACTTGAATGGGCATACCCTGTTATATTAAAAAAAGAAGAAAAGTCCAAACCCAGTGTTATAAAAGAAAAAACAGAGAAAACAGAAGTCAAATCAGTTGATAACAAAACAGAACCTACCAGTTAATTTAATATATGATTCACCTGACACATAGCACTAAACCAGTATCTGCACTAAAAATTGAAAGAAAATGGCATCTTATCGATGTTAAAAATAAAATTATGGGAAGAGTGGCACCAGAAATCTCACACCTGCTTCAAGGAAAAGGAAAATCAACCTATGTTCCTTATTTGGACTCAGGGGACTATGTAGTCGTAATAAATGCATCATTGGTTTCTTTTTCTGGACGTAAGCTTATAGACAAGATATATTCTTCATATTCAGGTTATCCTGACGGTCTAAAGAAGATTAATCTTGAAAATCTCATGAAAAAGAATCCTACACAGGTTGTTAAAAATGCTGTTTCGGGTATGTTACCGAAAAATAAACTAAGAAGCAAAAGAATGGCTCGTCTTTATGTGTTTCCTCACGATAAACACCCGTATACTCATAAGTTTGAAAAAAAAATTAACAGTTAACCAACCATATGGCACCAGTAAAGAAAGTAAAAAATATTCAATACTACGAATCAACAGGTAGAAGAAAAGAAGCTGTTGCACGGGTGAGACTATATATCGTAGGGAAAGATAAGACAGTAACAATAAACGGAAATAAGTTAAAACAAGGTCAGATACTTGTAAATCAAAAATCAATCGATGAGTTATTTCCCTCATTAAGTGATAAAACACGATATCTTAATCCTTTTAAAATAACCAATAACGAAGAACGGTTTGCCGTTTCAATCCTGGTCAAAGGCGGGGGGAAGCAAGGTCAGTTGGAGGCAATTATCCACGGTATTGCACGCGCACTTGAAAAAACTGATAAAGAAACCATTCGTCCAATATTAAAGAAAGCAAGTCTACTTACCCGTGATCCTCGTACCCGAGAGAGAAGAAAAGCGGGTACCGGAGGTAAATCTAGAAGAGTTAAGCAATCTCCAAAGCGCTAATAATAAGCCTTACTTGTTATATAATAAAGTTAGTCCTATGAAAGGATTATCTGTCATAATACCCTCGTATAACACAAAAGATCTTACGCTTAACTGCATACGACTTGCGCAGTTAGTATTGGAGAAAAATGATTTTCCCTTCGAACTTATTGTTGTAGACAATAATTCAACTGACGGTTCAGGAAAACTGTTATTGGAAAAAGCGGGAAAAAACTGCAAAATTATCATCAACAAAACTAATGTTGGATATGGTAAAGCTACTAATCAAGGACTGTCCTTAGCTTCGTATTCTTATGTATTATTTCTTAATTCAGATGTGTTGATGAAGAAACACATCAATTTTACCGAGCTTTTTAATTACATGGAATCTTCAGTTAACATAGGTGCATTAACTGTTCGGGTTGAACTTCCCGATGGGTCTATTGACCCAGCCTCACACAGAGGATTCCCAACGCCATGGAGATCTTTTTGTTATTTTACCGGACTGGAAAAACTACTCGGAAGACTCAAGTTGATCGGACAAGTTTTCGGAGGCTACCACTTAACCCATAAAAACTTACATTCAATTCATGAGATTGATTCACCAACAGGTGCATTTTATCTTATGCCAAGAAAACTTGCACTTGAACTTCACGGGTTTGATACACGCTATTTTATGTATGGTGAGGATCTGGATCTTTCTTATAGAATAAAACAAAAAGGATATTCCATTGTGTATTATCCTCTTTTTACCGTTATACATTGTAAATATCAGAGCGGATTAAAGCATGGTAAAAGAGAAGATGTGCAAAAGAAAACGAAGGAATTTTTTTATGATGCAATGGTTACCTTTTATAAATTGCACTATGCACCAAAATATCCGACTGTTTTTAACAGCTTCATTTATTTTGCTATAAAAATTAAAAAGAATCTTATATGATGATTGTTGGGATAGATGGGCGTCTTTATGCACAGACTGGAGTAGGAACGTATATAAGAAACCTTATATGGGAATTAAATCAATTATGTCCCGAGAATATTCATTTTAATCTGTATGTTCTGCCAGAGGACGTCGATAAAATACGGGTAAACCCTGCGACATTTACCATTAAAGAAGCTCCCTTTCGATGGCATACGATCAATGAACAAACGGGGTTTTTTGACCAATTAGTAAAAGACAGTTTAGATTTAATGCATTTTACTTATTTTGGATATCCTGTACGGTATCGGGGAAAGTTTGTTGCAACAATCCATGATTTAACTCCTTTATTTTTTAAAACAGGGAGATCCTCTACAAAAAACCCACTCATATATGAAATGAAACACTTTTTCTTTACGAGGGTATTACAAACGCAGATAATACATTCACAATATATTATTACCCCCACACATACAGTTAAAAATCAACTGATCTCATATTATGGTGATGAATTTAGATCTAAAACAATACCCATATACGAAGGTGTTGACCGAATGCTGACTGAAACAAAGGAGCGTAAACCTGATTCTCTACCCGATTTTAACGGGAATTTTTTTCTTTATGTAGGGAATTTTTATCCGCATAAAAATATTCAGAGACTCATTCAGGCTATGTCTTTTGTCGATTCAAACTATTCACTGGTGTTGGTGGGTCCAAAAGATTATTTTTCCCGGAATATTACTGCTTTTATCCACAGTGTTGGAATGGATGAGCGTGTATATTTGTATCATCCCCAAAATCAGGGAGAATTGATTTATTTTTATAAAAAAGCTCATGCGCTTATTCACCCCTCGCTGTCTGAGGGATTTGGATTGCCTTTAGTTGAAGCTATGTATTTTGATTGTCCGATAATTGCTTCATCAATTCCTGTTTTCAAAGAACTTTTACGAGAATCTTATATTTCCTTTGATCCATACTCTGTTTCCAGTATTTCGAAGAGCATTCTACAACACTTAACCGTCTCGCATACAAATCGGAAGAGTTATGACAAACTGCATTTGTTTTCATTTCGTGAGATGGCTAAACAAACTCTCGCATTATATAGGAAAGCCTTGAAGGAATAATAAATGAAAAAAAAACACAATCTTAAGAAAATCGCGATTGTATATGATTGGATGGATAAATGGGGTGGGGTAGAGCGACTTCTGCTCGTCCTTGCTGAATTATTTCCGGAGGCTCAGTTTTTTACCACATATTATGATAAAAAAAACGCCGCATGGGCATCTCATCTATCCGTCAAGGAGTCGTTTATCTCGAAGTTACCAAACCCGATTAAAAAAAACAGATTATTATCATTGATTTTTTATCCTTTTGCGTTTGAGTCATTTGATTTTTCCGGATATGATCTTGTCATTTCGGTTACTTCATCATTTGCAAAGTCCGTTGTCACCAAACCAAATACTCAACATGTGTGCATTTTGCTTACTCCTACACGTTATCTTTGGATATACCCAGAAAACTATATCAACCAGTTTTTCCGATGGTTATTAAAACCTGTTATCGCACACTTGCTTCATTGGGATTTTTTAGCTTCAAAACGCCCAGATTTGCTTATCGCTATTTCAAAAGAGGTCTCAGACAGAAGTATGCAGCATTATAAAAGAAACACATGTTCATTATATCCTCCATTTGATGTCGATTATTGGAAAAAAGTCACTAATATCATATATAAACCTCGACACCTCAATTTTCTGAATACAAACAAACCTTTTTATTTGGTGGTATCACGGCTCGAACCTTATAAAAAAATTGATAAAGTGGTACAGGCATTAAACAAAAAACCTCAAAGGAATCTCATAATTATTGGCAAAGGGTCTCAAGAAAATAACATTCGAGGTTTGATTCAAGAAAAAAACATTTATCTAATGAGCGATATATCAGATTCAGAGCTTGGTTATTTATATACACATGCTCGTGCTATGATTATGCCGCAAGAAGAAGATTTTGGATATACAGCGCTTGAGGCTCAATTTTTTGGTTGTCCGGTATTAGCTTATGGTAAAGGGGGAGTATTGGAAACAGTC